>JAFAZZ010000377.1 GCA_019239375.1 Solirubrobacterales bacterium
GGCGTCCGGACCGCAGATCCGCACCGAAAGGTCGAGCAGGCAGGTCGAATCGCTCCCGCCCGAGAGCAGCACCACGACCGGGCGCCCGGCCAAGAGCAGCCCTTCCTCGCGCACGCGCGCGAGCATCTCCATACCCCCGCTCATTCCCGAATCCCCGCTCATTCGCCCTCGCGTGCGCGCGCGATGAACAGCTCGGCCGAGTCCGCCAAGCCCTCGAGGCGGAGTCGCGCTGCGCCCTGGAGCGACGGGCCTGCGGAGGACACCCGGTTGGGCGCGTTGCGCATCGTGACGGCGGCGCTGGACATCCGTGGCACGTAGTCTCCTACCCGCTCGCGCCGCCCGGCTGCGCGATCACCCCTGAGCCGAACAAAGTCGGCGGCGGGGCCTCGACGAGCACGAAGCCCCGCCGCCCGCGGGCGTAACGGCCCGCTGCGTCGACCGTAGGCGCTCGTCACGTTTCCGGCGGCGCCTCGCGAGCGTGCTCCCCAGCTGACCCGGGCAGCGCGTCACGCTCCGGCCTGTTGCCTTTTTCGGGTGTCCTAGGTCTACTCGCCCCGGCCCAATCTGTCAATGGCAACTACACCGGATCGCTCATAAACAACAATTCCTCACCGCATGGCCGCTCCGATCGGACTTCACCCCACCGCGACGCTCGCCGAGCGCGTGCTGCTCCCCGGCGACCCGGCACGGGCGCTCCTGCTCGCCGAGTCGCTCCTGGAAGGCCCGAAGATGTTCAACCACCACCGCGGGCTGTGGGGCTACACGGGACTTGCCCCCGATGGCACACCGCTCACGATCCAGAGCACTGGGATGGGCGGCCCCAGCGCCGCGATCGTGATCTCCGAGCTGGTCGACCTCGGCGCCCGCCGCCTCGTGCGCGCCGGCACGTGCGGTGCCTTGCAGCCGGCCCTTCAGCTGGGCGACCTGGTCACGGCGACCGAGGCCATTGCCGCCGATGGCACCAGCCGAGCCCTAGGCGCCGGCGAACGGGCGCTCCCCGGTCCCGACGTGCTCCCCGCTCTCCTGGCCGTCGCGGAGCATGCCGGGCCGGTCGTGAGCACCGACCTGTTCTACGACCCCCGCGGCCTTGAGCGACCCTGGAGCGCCGGCGGCGCGCTGGCGGTCGAGATGGAGTGCGCCACGCTCTTCGCCCTGGCCGCCGCGAGAGGCATACAGGCCGGCGCCCTGCTCGTTGTCTCCGACCTCGTCTTACCCGCTCGGCAGCGGATCGGCCAGAAAGACCTGCGCGCCGCGGAGCAGCGAATGGGCCGGGCGGCGCTGCACGCGCTCAGCCTGGTCGGCGCGCCTTAGCCCTGACCCGGCGATCCCGCGGCGCCACCGACCTCCGAGGCAACCGCGGCCGGCGCTGCCGCCTGTAGCTCGAGCGTCGCCTCAAGCCGTGCGAGCACCTCCTCGATCGCCCCGAGCCGCTTCTCGATCGCGCTCGAGGACCCGAGTTGGTCGATCCGCTGCTCGAGGCGATCCAGCCCGTCCTCGATCGTCTCCAACCGCTGCGAGACGCTCCGCAGGCGGCGGGTCAGCCGTTCCAAATCCCCTGCGGACGGGAGGTTGAGGGCCCCCATGGCCACCTCCTGGGCGCGGGCCGCCCGCTGACGGGTCTCGAACGCCGCCGCCAGCGCCTTTCCCACCACCGGGTTCTCGAGCATGCCCTGGGCCACCTTGCCGATCGCTTCCTCGCCCTGTCTCGTCACGCGGCCCCGCAGGCCGGCCTTGTCTTCGCTCATTGTGTTCCCTTCCGGATAAGGGTGAAGCTCCCCTTAAGGGAGAGCTGACGCTTAGTAAACGGCCCCCATCGCTACAGTGGACCGCGCGTCCTGCCGACGTGAGAGGCATGCCCTTACGTCAGCGACGCGCATTCCCAGCCGTTGATACCCGTATAGACAGTCGAACACCCGACGGTTCCAATTGCAAAGCTCGACGGCAGCGAGTAGCTTCCCGATCAAGGCTCTGTTTGTGATCGTAGCTGGGACGAGTTTGCGCGTGGCATCCTGCGGGAGGGGTAGGCCACTGTGTTGAGCAGGCGGAAGCTGAAGATCGCTGCCGTAACTTTTGCGTCCGTTGTGGCGGTGCTCGGCCTGGCCGCGATCCCCAACGCCTCCGCCAACGGCTGCACGGTGATCATCACGGTGGCCGGCGGCAAGACCTTCACCTTCCAGAATGTCCCGCCGGGCACGCCTGCGAGTTCGTTGCCGCTCCCGGTGAACCTCCCCATCACCAACGTCGTGCAGTCGTGTCCGCCGGGCACCAACACCACCACCACGACCACCACCACCACGACCTCGAGTTCCACGTCGACCCCGGCCAAGCCGAAGCCATCCCACGGCGCGTCATCGACCACCCCGACGACGACGATCGAGTCGAACGCTCCGCAGCCGGCCAAGAACAATTCGGGAAAGGGCAAGGGACAGAAGCCCTCCCAGACGAACCAGGGCAGTTCACAGGGCGCCAACAACGTCAAGCAGCCCAACCCGGCGAAGCCGAAGCAGCCAAAGAAGCCGAACCAGCCGAACAAGCCGAACAAGCCGAACAAGCCGAAGACGACGACGAAGAGCAACGCGCCGACATCTTCGCCCGCGAGGACCGAAAGCGGCGTTCCCACGCCTGCCAATCCCACGTTCTCCTTCGCGCTCCCGGGGCCGGCCCCGATCGGCGTGCCGAACTTCTTCATCGAGAGCTTCCAGATCCCGCCCTTCCTGCTCCCGATCTACCAGGCCGCGGGCATCCAATACAACGTGCCCTGGCAGGTGCTCGCGGCGATCAACGAGATCGAGACCGACTACGGCCGCAACCTGTCGGTGTCGACCGCCGGCGCCGTGGGTTGGATGCAGTTCTTGCCCTCGACCTGGAAGCGCTGGGGCCTGGACGCGAACGGCGACGGGATCGCCGATCCATATAACCCCGCCGACGCCATCTTCAGCGCCGCGCGCTACCTGCACGCGGCCGGCGCGTCCACGAGCATCCCGAACGCGATCTTCGCCTACAACCATGCCTGGTGGTACGTGCAGTCGGTGATGCTCCGCGCCCAGCTGATCGGGGGCATGCCCAAGTCCTTCATTGGGTCACTGACCGACCTCGTCGAAGGCCACTTCCCGGTCGCCGCCGCAGCCAAGTACGCCGACGACGCAGTGCTCAAGCTAGCCAAGACGCGCGTGAAGAACGGCAACGCGGCGGTCACCGTCCAGTCCGATCCGAGCAGCCAGGGGACCGCCATCTATGCCAAGCAGAACTCGCCGGTTATCGCCGTCAACGACGGCAGGGTCGTGAAGATCGGCCAGAGCCAGCAGCTCGGCCGCTACCTCGAGCTTCAGGATGCGACGGGCAACATCTACACCTACGCGAACCTCGGTTCGATCCCCGCGCTGTATCCGGTTCCCAAACCGGTCAGGGTGAGCGCCGCCTCGATCGCCAAGACGCTGGCCCCCGGCGGTCCGGCGCCCAGCCAGCCAGCCACCGCCGGCACCCAGCAGGCCCCGGCGCCGCCGAGCACCGCCACAGCCAGCAAAGAAGCCAAGACTAGTTCGATCTCGCTCCCGGTCACCCCGGCCGCCGCCGGCCAGCCCGCCGCGGCATCGGGCGCCGCGCCGGCAATTTCGACGCCGATGGTCAAGGAGCGGCTGTTCGCCGACCCGAGCCGGCCTGCCTCCTATGCTGCCGGCGGCCAACAGCAGATCGCCAGCGCGGCGCCGCAGATCTCGAGCTTCAGCAATTACTTCTCCGATGTACTGCACCTGGCTAAGAACCAGTACACGCTCGAGCCGCTCGTGCCTGGCGCAGTGGTCGTCGCGGGCACGATCCTCGGGCGCCTGGGCGCCGGCACCCCCGCGAACGCCTCGCACCTGGAGTTCATGATCCAGCCCGCCGGCAAGAGCGCACCCTACATCGATCCCAAGCCGATTCTCGACGGCTGGAAGCTGCTCGAGGCCACCGCGGTCTACCGCGCGGCCGGAGTCGATCCGTTCTTCGGCCCCAAGGCCAAGAACCCGATGATCGGCCAGGTCCTCCTGATGTCCAAGGAGCAGCTCCAGAGCCGGGTGCTCCAGGATCCGAACGTTCAGATCTATGCCTGCGGCCGCCGCGACATCCAGTCCGGCGCGATCGATCGCCGCATCCTCGCGGTCATCGAGTTCCTCTCGGCCTCTGGGCTGAAGCCCGACATCAGCGGCCTGAAGTGCGGCAACACCCCAACGGGCGGGGACGGCATCGATCCCGCCGGCGCCACCGGCGCGAGCGTCGACATCTCGGCCATCAACGACATCCCGATCAAGGGCCACCAGGGGGCCGGGTCGATCGCCGATGTCACCGTTCGCCGCCTGCTCACCCTGCAGGGCGCGATGCAGCCGGACGAGATCGTCTCGACCATGAGCTACAAGGGTCAGTCCACCGCGATTGCCCTGTCCGACCACGCGAACCGCATCCAGGTCACTTACACCGACCTGTACGGGGCCAACCAGAAGCTGGCCGAGGCGGCCGGAAGCATCCTCCAGCCCGGCCAGTGGACCAAGCTGATCAACCGCCTCAGCCAGATTCACGAGCCAATCGTGCCGATCGCTCCGAGCCAGTACGCGATCAAGGCCCCTGGGCAATAGCCTCCAGGCATCCCGCCGCTCTTTCGCTTCACGCAACTGGAGCTGCCCTGGTCGCTCGGACCGCCGGACGGCCGCTACCTGATCCGTTACGACGGTGAAGGCCCGGCGACGCCCCCGGCCTATGTACTCGTGCTGGCAACGCTGGGCGCCGCCGAGCGCCGCCGAATCATCCTTCAGCGCAAGCAGCGTAAAGCTCAACCCGAGCCTGAGCCTGTCCCGGTCTCCACCGCGCGGGCGACCATCGTCGAGGTCGGCGAACCGCTGGCCGGCGACGACACTGCGGCTGCATGGCTCGCCCGCGCCGGTGAGCCCGAGCTTGTCGGCGGCCTCGCTGTTCTGAATCGCGCCCTGCACGCCTACCGCATCGCGACGGCGGACCCGCGCGCTCACGGGGTGCGCCGCCAGGATGCCCTGGTGGCCCGGTTGGGCTACGGCGCCGGCGAGCAGGTGGCCGACGGCCGGTGGGCCGATGCGCGCGAGCTGATCGACCCGGTTCCCCGGCGCCGGCCCCGGGTGCCCGCCGCCCACGCTCGCCTCGCCGCACTCCTCACCGGGCGCGGGGACGAGCTCGCCGCCGAGGAGCTCGCCCTCCGCGCTCGCCTCGACCTCGACGACCGCCGCGAGCGTGAGGCCGCCCTCCAGCTGCGCCTCGCGCTCGACGCCGCCCTTGCCGAGCTGCCCCGGGACCCGACCGGATCCACGCTCGCCGAGCGAGTCGAGGAGCTGCGCGCGCTCCGGGCGAACGTCGTCGTCGCGGCCGAGCACGCCCTGAACGGACGCGCGCAGCCGGCTGACCGGGAGGCGGTGGCGTTCGCGCTTGGCCGGCTCGAAGCGGCGCTCAGAGCCCGGGCGGCGGCGCTGGCGCGGTAGGGCCCCGCAGGCCGAGCTCGGTCAGGACCGCCTCGAGTTCCTCCACCACGTCCCCTCTCATCCGCACCGCGGCGCGGGGATCCAGCGGCGTCGGCCCCTGGGTCAGGATCGCGACCCGGCCGCCGGCGATCAGCGTGGTCTCCGGCAGCCCCGCCACCGGGTAGACCTCGAGCGAGGAGCCGATGCACAGCATCAGCCCGGCGGCGGCGGCGAGCTCCTCGGCCCGCGCGTACGCCGCGAGGGGCAGCAGCTCGCCGAAAAGCACCACGTCCGGTTTGACGGGTTCGCCGCAGTCACACCGCGGCACACCCCCGGGATCGCTGTCCAACCGCGCGCGCACGTCATCCAGTTCGTACCGTAGCCCGCAGACAAGACAAGAGGCGTGGGCGATCGATCCGTGCACCTCGACCAGGTTCTGCGTGCCGGCGCGGGCATGAAGCCGGTCGATGTTCTGAGTGATCACCGCGTCGAGCAGGCCCGCCCGCTCGAGCTCGACCAGCGCCCTGTGAGCGCCATTCGGCTGTTTGTCCTCGAGCCTCTGGAACCGCCGGCCGTAGAAGCTCCAGAAGCGGACGGGGTCACGGCGGAAGGCGTCGATGTGGGCCACCTCCATCGGGTTGACATTCGCCCACAGCCCGGTGCCGGGCGAGCGGAAGTCCGGGATCCCGGAGGGCACGGAGATGCCGGCGCCGGTCAGGGCTACCACCGAGCCCGCCCGCTCGATCAGCCGGGCGAGTCGGGCGGCGGCGCTCACTTCCCTACGAACCGATCGGCGTTGGCGATCACGTGCGCGATCTCGCCTCCCGCGCGCCGCCCCGCACCGCCGCTGCCTTGAAGACGAACATCCCGCGCGAGTCTAGAGTTAGTCTCCGAACATGACCGAGACGCTGCCGGAAAACATCGAGCCCTACCCGAGGATCTCCTCCAAGGCCTACGAACACCCCGCTGACCGGGCCGCCACAGCCGCGCTGAAAGCCGTGCCGATGCTCGACACCGTGGTGCGCAAGCTGATCGAGTGGGGGTACGAGCGGGCTCTGCGCCAGAGCTTCCTCGGGAACGCGGTTCGGGTGGGCGAGAACCAGCTGCCGGACTTGTGGGCCTCCCACACCGGGGTCTGCAAGATCCTCGACATGCCCGACGTCTACGACCTTTACGTGACCTGGGGCGTGTTTGGTGGCGCCCAAGCGATCGGCGCCGGCAAGCCCATGGTGGTGATGGGCTCCGGGCTGTTGGAGAAGCTCGGGACCGGGGAACAGCGGGTGGTCCTCGCCCACGAGGTCGGCCACATCCTCTCCGACCACATGCTGTACATGACCGCGCTGAACATCCTGGTCGCGGTGCCCCTGAGCATGCCGTTTCCGGTCGGCCTGCCGCTCCGCGCGGTGCGGGCGGTGCTGCTCGAGTGGTACCGGGCGGCGGAGCTGAGCGCGGACCGCGCCTCCACGCTAGCCGTGCGCGACCCCAGGATCGTCTGCCGGACGCTCATGGTGCTCGGCGCCGGCCTCTCAGCCGACAAGCTGAACCTGGACGCGTTCATGACCCAGGCCATGGAGTACGAGCAGTGGGACGACCCCAGCGACCGCGTCCGGCGTTTCTTCAACGAGATCGGCCAGACACACCCGCTCGCCGTCCGCCGCGTGTCTGAGGTGATGAAGTGGGTCCAGAGCGGCGAATACGACCGCATCCAGCGCGGCGAGTACCGCACCCGTGACCAGGAGGCCCACGTCCGCGAAGAGGCCGGCGACGCGGCCGAGTTCTATGCTGAGCGCTTCCGCACGATCTTCCGCGAGGTGGGCGAGAACATCACCACCCTCGGCAACCAGATGGGGGGCATGGCCGAGCAGGTGGCCGACTGGATCCGCACCCGCAGCGGCCCGCGCGACGACGGCGAGGAGTAGCCGATTGGGGCGACGACCGGAAGGGGTAGGGGACTCGAGGAGTAGCCGACTCCATCCCCCGTGCGCGAGGCGCCGGCTTCGGTCTCGAGCGTCGGCATCCCCGCACTGAGCAATTTGCTGGTTAGCGCCCGGCGGCCCCGGCAAATGGGTGGCTGCACGCACTTCGACCGAGGAGAGAACCCGATGAGTTCGAAAGCATCGATCACTGTCCTGCGCCCGCGCGAGGAGGTGGAGCGTCTGTGGCGCGACCCGCACTACCGAACCGAGCACATCGAGGGCGCCGGCGCAACCGTCCGCTTCGTCCAGGCTCCGGGCGATCGCGGGACGGAGATTCACGTCGAGCTTGGGCAGAGCGCGCGCGCCGGCAAGCTGGGCCAAGCGGTCCAGAAGCTACGCGGCAGCGAGCCGCTGTCGAAGGCGAAGGACGATCTGCGGCGCTTCAAGCAGTTCGTGGAGACCGGCGAGATCCCGCGCTCGGATGCAGTCCCCGAAGGCGAGCTCCTGGAGCGCAAGTTCAAGCAGCGGCCGGCTCAGCCGCTGACTCAGGACGAGCTCCAGAAGGTGGGTGCCTGATGCGCGCCACCGTTTGGTCAGGCCGGAACAAGGTCCAGGTCGAGAATGTCCCCGACCCGAAGATCCTGAACGACCGCGACGCGATCGTGAGGATCACCTCGACCGCCATCTGCGGATCCGATCTGCACCTCTACGATGGCTACATCCCGACCATGAAGAAGGGAGACATCCTCGGCCACGAGTTCATGGGCGAGGTGGTCGAGACGGGCAGGGGGGTCCAGAACCTCCACGTCGGCGACCGGGTAGTGGTGCCGTTCCCCATCGCCTGCGGCAGTTGCTGGTCCTGCAAGCACGAGCTGTATTCGCTGTGCGAAAACAGCAACCCGAACTGGGGCATGGCCGAGAAGTTCTTCGGTCACGCCACGGCGGGATTGTTCGGCTACTCGCGCCTCACCGGCGGCTACGCCGGCGGCCAGGCCGAGTACGCACGGGTTCCGTATGCCGACATCGGCCCGATCAAGATCGAGGACGACCTCGCCGACGAGCAGGTGCTGTTCCTGTCGGACATCTTCCCCACCGGATACATGGGCGCGGACATGTGCGACATCAAGGGCGGCGAGGTGATCGCTGTCTTCGGCGCCGGACCGGTCGGCCAGTTCGCCATCGCTAGCGCGGTGATGCTGGGCGCCGAACGCGTGATCGCCATCGACCGGTACGACTACCGACTGCAGATGGCGCGAAACAGGGCGCGCGCCACCGACATCATCAACTTCGATGAGAACCCCGACGTCGTCGAGCAGCTCAAGGAGCTCACCGCAGGCCGCGGCCCGGACGCCGTGATCGACGCGGTCGGGATGGAAGCGACACACGGTCACGGCGCGATGTTCGCCTACGACCGGACCAAACAGGCCAACCGCCTGGAGACAGACCGCCCGTTCGCGCTACGCGACGCGATTCTGGCCTGCCGGCCCGGCGGGATCGTCTCGGTGATCGGCGTTTACGGCGGGCTGATGGACAAGTTCCCCAGCGGCGCGTTGATGAACAAGGGACTTCAGCTGCGCGCCGGGCAGTGCCACGTGCAGAAGTACACCAAGCCGCTGTACGACCACATCCGCGATGGTCACATCGACCCGAGCTTCGTGGTCACGCACCGCCTCCCCCTCGGCAACGCGCCCGACGGCTACGAGACCTTCAAGCACAAGCAGGACGACTGCATGAAGGTGGTCCTCAAGCCCTGAAAGGAAGACCGATGCCATTCCCCCCGCGACCCATCGACGCGACCCTGCACGGCGTCACCGACTACACGGTGGGCACCACGCTGCTCACGGCGTTCCCGCGCTTGGCCGGGATCTCCGGAACCGAGTCCGCGCGCCAGATCCGGACCGCCGGCGCGTTCCACGCCGGCTACAGCACGCTCACCGACTACCCGCTCGGGCTGGTCAGGCTGATCCCGTACAAGGTTCACCTCGGGCTCGACGCTCTGGGCGCGCTCGCGCTGGCTGCGACGCCGTTCGTGACCGGACAGTGGCGCGAGGGGACTCGGCGCTGGTTCCCGCACGTTGCCCTCTGCCTGTTCGAGCTCTCATCGCTGGCCATGAGTGATCCAACCGGGGCGGGTGATTTCCACGGCGATATCGACGCGGTGCGGCGCGCGAACATGGAAGACCCCCACCGCAAGATCTACGACGGTCAGCCGGCGGTGCACCCCGGCAGCGTCTACGCAACGGCGGCAACCCCGTAACTCGCGGTTGCTGCCCCGTCGGCCGGGGGACGGACGGAGCGCCGGCGTGCCCCGCCAGCTCGTGGACCCTTGACAGTCCGACTGTCTCCGATATATCGTTACCCATCGCAGACAGTCTCTAAGGAGGGACCATGACGTACGAAGAGACAGCCGGGCCGTGGCCGCTGCTGGCGCGCCTGGCGATGATGAAGGGCGGCGGCGCTCACCGCGGCCGCGGCCGCTACTCCCGAATGGACGATCTCGAGCGGCTCGCCGCGCTGCGGCACATGCGTGGCGGTCCGTTCGGCGGCGGACCGTTCGGTGGCGGACCGTTCGGCGGCGGGCGCGGGCGCAGGCGCCGCGGCGACGTCCGGCTGGCGCTGCTGATGCTGCTCGCCGAGGAGCCGCGCAACGGCTACCAGCTGATGCAGACGATCGAAGAGCGCAGCGGAGGTCGCTGGCGCCCGAGCCCCGGATCCGTCTACCCCACGCTCTCCCAGCTCGAGGACGAGGGGTTGATCCGCGGGATCGAGCGCGACGGCACCAAGCTGTTCGAGATCACCGACGACGGCCGTGAACGCCTCGGCCAATCCAAGACCGATCCCGCCCCGTGGCAGGACGGCGAGGACGCGGCAGCTCCTGACCTGCACCAGATGGCCTCGCTGGTGATCCAGATCGGCAAGGCAGCCTGGCAGGTCGCCCAGGAGGGGGATGAGCGCCAGATCGAGAAGGCCCAGGAGACGCTCGCCGAGACCCGCCGCGCGCTCTATCGAATCCTGGCCGACGACCGCGACCCAGAGGAAACCGACGTCTGAGCACGGGCTAACGTGTATGCCGACATGATGGAGGCCAACGACAATCAGTCGGCGCTGGCCATCGAGGTTCGGGGGCTGGTCAAGACCTTCGACGAGGTCGAGGCGGTGCGAGGGGTCGACTTCGAGGTCGAATCCGGCGAGGTGTTCGGCTTCCTCGGCCCCAATGGCGCCGGCAAGACGACCACGATCAACATGCTGTGCACGCTGGTCACACCCACGGCCGGCTGGGCCAAGGTGGCGGGCGACGACGTGGTGCGCGAGCGTGACGATGTCCGCCGCAACATCGGCCTGGTCTTCCAGGATCCGACCCTCGACAACTATCTCACCGCCGTCCAGAACCTCCGCCTTCACGCCGAGCTGTATGGCCTGCAACGCGACGTCGTGGCGCCGCGGATGCGGCAGGTGCTCGAGATGGTCGGGTTGTGGGAGCGCAAGGACTCGGCCGTGGGGACGTTCTCCGGCGGGATGCGCCGACGGCTCGAGATCGCGCGGGGCATGATGCACTCACCCCGGGTGCTGTTCCTGGACGAGCCGACCATCGGCCTGGATCCGCAGACCCGCCGGTCGATCTGGAGCTACATCGCTGAGCTCAAGGAGCGCGAGGAGATCACGATCTTCATGACCACGCATTACATGGACGAGGCCGAATGGTGCGACCGCATCGCGATCATGGACAACGGCCAGATCGTCGCCCTCGATGCTCCGGACACGCTGAAGGCGCAGGTTGGAACCGACCGGGTGATGATCCAAACCGAGGACGACGACGCCGCCATCGCCGCGCTCCAGGCGCGGTTCGGCGTCGGAGCGCGCATGGCCGAGGGTGCCGTCACGTTCGGCGTGCCCGGCGGCGAGGAGTTCGTCCCGCGCCTGTTCGCCGACCTGGGCGTGCCCATCAAGGCCGTGAACGTCTCGCGTCCGACACTGGACGATGTGTTCATGTCCTACACCGGGACGACGATCCGCGACGCCGAAGAGGATGCCGGTAAGAACCGCAACCGGATGATGATGCAGATGATGCACGGCGGTCGGCGATGAGCGCCACCACAGCCAAGCCGGCGGTACAGGAGCGGCCGGAGACGCCGCTCATCCAGGTTACGGTCCCGCCGCACAGCATCTTCTCCGAGCTGCGGGCGATGAGGATCGTCTGGCGGCGGGATCTGATCCGGTTCGTCAACGACCGCATCCGCATGATGGCCACGTTGGTGCAGCCGCTGCTGTTCCTGTTCGTGCTCGGGTCCGGACTTCAGCAGCTCTCGAGCGCGAGCACGCATGGCGTCAACCTCAAGACGTTCATCTACCCGGGCATCCTGTGCATCGCGGTGATGTTCACCGCGATGTTCTCGGCCGCCTCGATCGTGTGGGACCGGGAATTCGGGTTCCTGCGGGAAATGCTGGTCGCGCCGGTCCGGCGCAGCTCGATCGTGATCGGCAAGTGCTTCGGCGGAGCCACGGTGGCGTGCACGCAGGGGGCGATCATGATCCTGCTCGCGCCGCTCGTCGGGGTTCCGTACAGCCTCGCGCTGATCGTCGGGATCTTCGCCCTGCAGCTGCTGCTGGCGTTCACGATCACCGCCTTCGGCGTGATGATCGCGGTGCGGATCAAGCAGATGCAGGCGTTCTTCGGCGTCATGCAGATGATCGTGATGCCGATGTTCTTCATCTCCGGCGCACTGTTCCCGGTGGCCAACCTGCCAGGCTGGCTCACCTTCCTCAACCGCATCGACCCGCTCACCTACGCGGTCGATCCGATGAAGAAGCTCGTGTTCAGCAACGTCAATGTCCCGCCGGCGGCGCGCCACGTGCTCGACCCGGGCGTCAGCTGGTTCGGCTGGCACGTGCCCGTGCTGGTCGAGGTGGCCGTGGTCCTGGTGCTCGGCCTGGTGATGCTGGGCGTGGCCATCTGGGAATTCAGCACCACCGAGTAGTAAGGCCGATCGCCGAGTACTAAGGCCGACTGGACAGCGAGACGGTGGAGCGCCCCGGCTCGCCGGCGCCGCGCCTCTGAGCAGCGCTGCCCAGCTATGCGTGCGCGGGCGCCTTCTCCTCGACGCGCCGCGGCAGTAGCGTCTCGCGCGCGATCACCAGCCGCTGGATCTGCGCGGTCCCCTCGTACAGCTGGAGGATCTTGGCGTCGCGCATCAGCTTCTCGACCTTGTACTCCTTGATGAATCCGTAC
>JAFAZZ010000429.1 GCA_019239375.1 Solirubrobacterales bacterium
TGATGAAGCGCGTGGTCGACGAGGGGACGGGCACCCCGGCACAGCTCGGAAACATTGACGTGGCCGGTAAGACGGGTACGGCGCAGGTTGGCACCATCGGGTCCAACCTCACCCAGCCGTGGTTTATCGGCTTTGCCCCGATCCAGAACCCGAAGGTGGCAGTCGCCGTAACGGTCGAGCGCTCGCAAGGTGGCTTCGGCGGAACCGTCGCCGCGCCGATCGCCAAGAACGTCATCCAGACCCTGCTGTCGGAGAATCACTAGTGGAGCACCGATGCCTGAGCTGAACGAAGGCACAGTCGTAGACGGCCGCTACAAGGTCCTCTCCCGGCTCGGCGCCGGCGGAATGGCCGACGTGTTCCTGGCCGAGGATCAGCAGTTGGGGCGCAAGATCGCTCTGAAGCTGCTGCACAGGCGCTTTGCCGAGGATCCAGGCTTCGTCGAGCGTTTCCGGCGCGAAGCGCAGGCGGCGGCAGGACTGCAGCACCCCAACGTCGTCAGCGTCTATGACCGCGGTGCCCACGATGGCAACTACTACATCGCGATGGAGTACCTGCCCGGCCGCTCGCTCAAGCAGCTGATCCGCCTCCAGGCGCCGCTCGAACCGATCCGGGCGATCGACATCGCCCTGCAAATCCTGAAGGCCGCCCGGTTCGCCCACCGCCGGGGGGTGATCCACCGCGACTTGAAGCCGCACAACGTGATCGTCGACGACTCGGACAACGCCAAAGTGACCGACTTCGGGATCGCCCGGGCCGGCGCCTCGGACATGACCGAGACCGGCTCGATCATGGGCACCGCCCAGTACCTGTCGCCGGAGCAGGCGCAGGGGCATGCCGTCAGCGCCGGCTCAGACCTGTACTCGATCGGAGTGGTCCTGTACGAGATGCTCACCGGACGGGTGCCATTCGATGCCGAATCGGCCGTCACGATCGCGCTCAAGCACCTGTCCGAGGCGCCAGTGCCGATGACCGTGTTCAACCCGGCCGTGCCGCCCGAGCTCGAGCAGGTGGTCATGTGGGCGCTGAACAAGAACCCGGTCGACCGCCCGGCCAACGCCGACCAGTTCATCACCGCGCTCGAGCAGGCGCGCAGCTCGATCCTGTCCGGCGAGCGCGGTCAGCGCACGGCGAGCATCGCGGCGCTGGCCGGAGTGGCCGCGGGGCACCAGGCCGTCGCGGACGCGGCGGTCTCGGGTCCGCCGCCGGCGCCTGCGCCGTCGGGAACCGACTTGTACGACGGTAATGGGGCCGTACTCGCGCCGCCGCCCGAAGAAGAGCCGCCGCACGAGCGGCGGGCCTGGCCCTGGATCGCGCTGCTCGCGGTGTTGCTGCTCGCGGGGGGCGGCGTGGCCGCCTATCTGCTCACGCGCCCGGCCAAGGTCGCTGTCCCGCCCGTGGCCGGGGAGCAGTTCAGCACTGCGCAGGCCCAGCTCCAGAACGCCGGCTTCACCGTGAGCCAGGTCCAGGTGACCGGCTCACAGAAGGCGGGGACGGTGATCCGGCAGGTTCCGCTGGCGGGCACAAAGGCAAGGGAGGGATCAACGGTTGCGCTCACCGTCTCCTCGGGCCCGGGCAACACCACCGTACCCACCGTGGTCGGTGAGCAAGTGGCTCAGGCCAAGGCGAATATCGAGAGTCAGAGCCTGAAGGTCGGCAGCGTCCAGCACCAGTCGAGCACCACGACCGACTCGGGCCGGGTGATCGACTCGAGCCCAAGCGCGGGGACGAGCGTGCCGGTGGACAGCAAGGTGACGCTGATCGTCTCCACCGGCCCACCGTCGGTCCAGGTGCCCGACGTGACGAGCGAGGACGTCGGCCAGGCGAAGGCCACGCTCCAGGGGCGCGGCTTCAACGTGAGCACCACCGATGAGATCTCGAGCGCGGTCACGCCCGGGACGGTCATCAGCCAAAGCCCGGGCGGCGGCGCTTCGGTTCCCAGCGGCTCTGACGTCAACCTCGTCGTGGCCAAGGCGCCGCCCACTGTGGCGGTGCCGGACGTGGTGGGCAAGACGATGGGGGAGGCCGACGCCACGCTCGGCGCGAGCGGCTTCCCAGCGGCCGCTCAGCAGCAGACGGTGACCAACCAGAGCCAAGACGGCATCGTCCTCAGCCAGAGCCCGGCCGCCTCGACCCAGGCCAAGAAGGGGGCCAGCGTGACGATCGTGGTGGGCAAGTACGTAGCGCCGACCCCGACCACCACCACGACCACGACGAACCCGACGACGACGACGACGACCCCGGCCGGCACCACCTCGACGCCGAAGAAGAAGACGTGAAGCCCGCCCGTGTCGCGGTGCTCGGGGGAGGCCGCTCCTCCGAGCACGAAGTGTCGCTCGCTTCCGCGGCGTCCGTGTCTGCCGGGCTGTGCGACGCCGGCTATGAGACGATCTCGATCGAGGTCGGGCGTGACGGCGTGTGGCGGCATGACGGTGGCTCGGAGGTGGCGGCGCGCCCGGGTCGCGGCCTGGAGGGCGCGGACGTCGTGTTCCCGGTGCTGCACGGGCCGTTCGGCGAGGACGGCACCGTCCAGGGGCTGCTCGAGTGCCTGGGGATCCCCTACGTAGGCGCAGGCGTGCTCGCCTCCGCACTCTGCATGGACAAGGTGATGTTCAAGGAGTTGATGGGTTATGTCGGGCTCCCGCAGGTTCCCTACCGCGCGGTTACTGCCGAGTCGCTTGCCTCGGATCGCGTCGGGGTAGTCGGCCGGCTCGGCGCGCTGGGGCTGCCTGTATTTGTCAAGCCGGCGCGGCTCGGGTCCTCGGTGGGGATCGTGCGGGTTGTTTCCGCCGACGAGCTGCCGGCGGCGCTGGCGACGGCGTTCGAACACGACGCCCTGGCCATCGTGGAGGCGGCGGCGCGCGGCCTCGAGGTCGAGTGCTCGGTGATCGGCAACGGTGATCCGATCGCATCGGAGCCCGGGGAGATCGTGCTCGCCGCGGGCGAGGCGGGCTGGTACGACTATGAGGCCAAGTACACGCCGGGCGGGATGCAGCTCGTGGTGCCGGCGCGCGTACCCTCGCGGGTGCGCGAGCGGATCCAATCGGTGGCGCTAGAGGCGTTCCGGCGCACCGGGTGCAGCGGTCTGGCCCGCGTGGACTTCTTCGTCGAGGGCGAACGCGTGCTCCTCAACGAGCTCAACACGATGCCGGGCTTCACGTCGACGAGCGTGTTCGCGTCGCTGTTCGAGGCCAGCGGGGTGTCGTACGCCGAGCTGCTCGACCGGCTTGTGCAGCTGGCCTTCGAACGCCACGCGGCCGGTCAGCGCCCCCGGCATTAAGCTGCGCGCCGTGCGCGAGATCGAATCGGCTGCGGTCGTGGGCGCGGGGTTCATGGGCGCCGGCATCGCCGAGGCGGTCGCCGTCGCCGGTCTGCCGGTAGTCGTGCGCGATGTGGACGACGCTTCGCTGGAACGCGCGGGCAAGCGAATCGAGACCTCGCTGGCGCGGGCCGTGCGGGGCGGCAAGCTCTCCCAGCCCGACGCGGGCGCGGCACGCGAGCGGATCGAGCTGACGACGGCGCTGGAGGCGGTGAGTGAGGCCGACCTGGTGGTCGAGGCGGTGCCCGAGGACGAGCGGCTGAAGCTCGAGGTCATGGGTGCGATCGACGCCGTGGTCGCCGATGGCGCGATCGTGGCCTCCAACACCTCCTCGATTCCGATCGCGGAGCTGGCGCAGGCGATCCGGGAACCGAGCCGGGTGCTCGGGCTGCACTTCTTCTCGCCGGTGCCGGTGATGATGCTGGTCGAGGTGGTGGTCGCGCTCGACACGAGTGGTGACACCGTCTCGCGCGCCAAGCAGTTCGTCGAGCGGCTCGGAAAGCGGCCGATCGAGACGAAGGACCGCTCGGGCTTCATCGTCAACATGCTGCTCGTCCCCTACCTGATGGCCGCGGTGCGCATGTACGAGGACGGGTTCGCGTCGCGGGAGGACATCGACGAAGGCATGCGGCTGGGGTGCGGGCATCCCATGGGGCCGCTCGCGCTGTGTGACTTGATCGGCCTCGACGTGCTGTACGCCGTGTGCGACTCGCTGTACGAGGAGTTCAAGCGCCCGGAGTACGCACCGCCCCCCTTGCTGAAGCGCCTGGTGGTGTCGGGGCACCACGGCCGCAAGAGCGGACGCG
>JAFAZZ010000444.1 GCA_019239375.1 Solirubrobacterales bacterium
TGTTTAGCGAGAGCGCAACACCCAGCACCAGCGCCTCGCGATAGGAGGTGAAGCCCGTCTCGTTGCGGCGCCCCTGCACAGGCAGGTCCCGTCGTGAACGCGTCGGCGCGCGCCTGGCGACAAGCGCGGCTAGAACGGTCGCAGCCCCCACTCCAATGATGATCAACGCACCGAGCGACGCTGCCGTCGAGGAGGCAACCAGCTTCGACAGCGCCCGACCGGACAACATCGCAGCCGCAGTGCCGGCCATCGTTATGGCCGCGATGATCAGGCTTGGGATCGCCGCGACCCTCGTGCCGCGAATTCCCAAAGCGACCCCCACCCCGAGATTGTCGAGGTTCGAAAGCGCCGCGATCAGGACCGCGCGAAGCAAACCCACCCCGTTTGACCTTCTGCTGCCGTCATCGGTGGGGTAATCATTTCAGCGCTGAGCGAACCGGGTCCTCACACGGTTCGGATGAAGCTCCGTGCCGCCGGGGCATGGCGCTGCTGGGCCGACGCCGGTGCCGTCCCGCGCCCACCGCATTTCACTCAGATCGAATGATGATCACTCTCGCGTTGCTTTCGATCATGTAGCCGGGTAGCGTTCGGGTAGTCGGCACTGCCCTCGTTGTATCTGCAATCCGAGGATCGTGGAAGCTCATGGAGTCGGGATCGACATCACCGAAGCGAAGGCCGAAAGAAGCTGAAGGCGGAGGCCGCCCGAAGCGGGCCCCACGGGAGAAGGCGCAAACGGCGGTTCCGATGGCCTCAGCTACAACTGCAGTAGAGCCGATTTGTTCGCTGCCCGTCGTAGGCGCGACCACGGTCGAGGACGCCGTGTTCTACGCCGCGGTCGGCGCGGTCGCGCTGGCTGAACTGGTGTCATGGCCTGCTGCGGCGCTGTTCGCGACGGGCCACGCGCTTCACCAGCGCGCGCGGAACGTGACTCGCACGGGTGCCACGGGCGAAGCGCGTGAGGGTCTAATCGAGGCGTTCGAAGACGTCGCCTGATCAGGTGGGGGTGGTGAGATCGTCGCCCGACTGGGTGTGACGGCGCAGCGTTCTAGCTCCTGGCGGCGGAACGCTTGCGGCGAGTCTCATCTGGCCGCTGGATGTTTCGCGGTCGCGCCCAGATGCAGCTGGTGACTTGTGGCGCAGCCGGCGCGACGCGAGTGCCTGCGGTTAACGACGGCATCCCTGCCGTCGCCAACCGCAGCCGGATACCACCCCGGTTCCAAAGGGCGGCACTCGAACAACAACATCGATCGGATGATCGGCGCGATCAACGACCGACGGCGCGCCTCGGGCGGCTGCGGCCTCGAGCAGACTGGCGCGCCGCCCATCGGTCGATCTGCGGACGCAGCCAAAGCTTGACGCGGCCTTTGCCGAGGTCGAATACCGGCTTGGGCATATCGTCGTACCGCTCCTGGTATTCATGGACGGATGATCTTTCGACCGGCGAGGGCGACGTCGCGCCAGCGCAGTGCTACGAGTTCGCCGCGGCGGGGGCGGCGTAGGCGGCGACGCGGATGAGCTCGGCGTCCTGTGCATCGTCATGAGCCCCGGGCCGCGATCTGAGCAGGGGAGGGCTGGACGAGTCGGGTCTCGCTGGGCGCCGTCGGCCAATGCCCGCGCAAGTGTCTCGACTTGCTCCGGCGAGTAGAACGCGAGCGCAGCGGCATCAGGCTCGGGGCGCCGGTCGGCGTGCTGGGCTGGATTCGCCCGCCGGGCCTACGTGCTCGGCCACAGCCCGTAGTTGAAGACGGCGCAGACGAGCAGGCGGGCCTTGTCCACCGTCCGCGGTGCGACGCCAGTGGCGGCAATAGAACGCAGCAGGTTCTCGATGTCGAGCGTCATCACTCAGTCGCGAGGCGATCGCCGACGGCCGCCATGAATAAGCCGGGGGAGGAGCCGCTGCCTCGGCTGTACGCCTGTCCTGGCTCGGCGAGGAGGCAGCGGTGCTCGACCTGCCGGCCGGACAGCCGGAGCTGAACGCGACGATCACGGTCCAGGATCCCGGCAACCAGTTCGATGCCTACCTGACAATCCACACCTACAACGTCACCGTGAAGAACACGGGTACCGCGCCGGAGATGTTCTTCCCAGATGCGCGGGTGCCCGGCAGCACCCCGTTCGCGCTCGGTGCCGTCAGCGGGGCATCGGACAACCTGCCGGTCAACGACAACCGGCCCGTGTACCTCGTACCGACCAACTCGACGCCGTTCCAGGCGCAGGCGACGACCACCGGGTCGACGCCGCTCCTATTCGAGTCCCAGTTCGTCGGCGGCGATCCAGACCTGGCCTCGACCGTCGGCGCCACCGCATCCCTGTCGTTCGCCGACAACCCTGTCGCGACCGGCGAGTGGGACGTGTTGCCGATCGAGTACGGAACGTTCGGGACAACAGGTCCGCCGAACGAGGCGGCTGTCACATCAGCGAGGGTCGTCACGAGCCCGTTCGACACCGCGGTCACCTCGCCGACCGGCGACCTGGAGCCAGACAGCGCGAACCCGGCAACGAGCCTTGCCTCGTCAAGCCGATCACCATCGCTCCGGGCCAGACGGGGACGATTCCGGTCACAATCACCCCGAGCGGAGCGTCGGGCACGAAGGTTACCGAGACGCTGTACCTCGACGACACGGCGTACTTCGAGTTCGGCTCAATCCAAAACGCACTCGTGAACTACCCGCAGGCCGATGAGGTGGCCGCGCTGCCCTACCAGTACACGATCCAGTAGCGGGTCGAGTATCGCCTCCCGCCGGCGCGCGTTGTTGCCGCCGAGCCCACGCTGATCGTAGGTGTGACCGCCGCCTCGCAGCGGCGGTCACACGCGTGTCTGCACTATCCGCGCCTCTCGGAGCGACATGTCGCACTCCGGAAGTGGCGGATGACCTTGTCGTCTCTGGTGCAGGCGGACATTGCGTAGTTTCGTGGTGAGAGATTGTGCGCGATGGTGGTGACGATCTCGCGGAAGCGCTCGGCCATCCCCGATCCTCGTTTGGCATCTCGGCAATTCCTGACACTCTCGTGGATCGCTTGTCGGCGCTGTTTCCGGGCGGTAGACTTACCGGAGGCGTGGTGAGGAGGATATTCTGGCCATCGGTCATGAGCGCGGTGCTGGCGCTCTTGATCGCCACGCCCGCAACAGCCGCGGTTTTCCTTGGCTCGACCCTCAAGCCGGCTGGATCGAAATTCCCGAGTTGGTGCAATGGCTTCGTCTACGCGCAGCTCACGAGCGACCCCGCGACTCCGTATAGCGTGCCTGCTGGTGGTGCCGGGTACATCACTCAGTGGCAGACCAACACGCAGTTCGCCATCCCCGGCAGCCGGGTCAGCTTCGTCGTCCTGCACCCTACGAGCGCGGCCAGCAATTACGTCGTCGCAGGGTTTGACTCACAATCCCTGCCCCGTTCGCTGCCTCCGAGCCACATCGTTACGTTTAGGCTCAAGAATCCTATTCTGTTTGCTCGCGGCGACCTGCTGGGTTTGTGGTCGCCACGCGACCTCAACGGAGCTAGCTGTGCATTCACCGGCGGCGCGACGCCAGCCGCAGCCACGATCGCCGTTTTCAGCAGCCCCTCTGGCGACCTAGTTGTGGGCCAGAAGGTGAGCGTACGATCAACGAGCCCGCCGGCGTGGCGGGTTCCCGTCGCGGCGTTGCTGGTGCATATTCAGGACGCAGCGGTCAAGACGCTCAAGGTCCGGCCGATCGTCGGCAAGCGCACGGTATTGAGCTTCGCCGTCACCAACCACGGACCGTCAACGCTGCCAATCCGGTTCACCGACCGCGTCCCGCGGCGGCTTACGGTCAATGCGGCCGCGGCCCAACACGGAGTCTGCTCATCTACGGGTCGAGAGGTGAGGTGCACGATCATTGGGCTGTCTCGGGGTGACACCTCGCGCGTGCGGATCGTCGTGACGCCGCGAGCTGCCGGCCGATACACCAATACCGCTTCCGTAGCCAACCTCGGAGCACTTGACCCTGACCCCGCCAACAACCGCAGCACGACCCAGATCTCTGTTGCCAGATCTCCTGACTTTATGGTTACCGTTGCGGTCAAGGATCAGAGTCCGGGTGAGCCTACGTCGATCGAGTTCAACAATGTGCTGCTCGATCCGGCAAGCCAGACGCTGGGGGCAACGCGATACACAGCCACCGGGCCAACTCAACTCGTACTCGGCAGCAACGTGATCGCCCTCGACACCTCCGTCAACAAGGCCAGCCGCACGACTAACGCTAAGCTGACCACCACCGCCTACATCAATGCCTTCGTCCCCACAAAGCACATCCGCGGGACTGCAGTGGTTCCACCCGGAGCCACCGTTGAGCTGACCATCAACGAGCAGCCCTCTGTGACGCTTCGTAACGGGCGGTTCGACATCACGCTGCAACCCTCCTAATCTCCACCTTCCGGGATAGGTCGGCGACGACCTCATCACCCCCGCATCCTTCGAGGACCGGGACCTCGGTTTCGGAAGCCGCGGCTTGAGTCTGTCTCTTGCTTGCGGCCCGCAATCACGAACGCAAGGTTTGGTGCCTTTCGCGGAGATCCGGTGAACAATGGTTTAGTTGCGTTCGTTGCCGGTTACGTCTAACGTGCACTACTGGGGCCTGTGTCGCCACTACTTGGCCGTGACGCCGTGCGTCCACCGTGCAGCGCCGTAACAGAAGGGAGCACCATGCCGCGGTTCGCTTTGCTCCGATGTCGTACGCGGTGTGCCGTGCTCGCGTCAGCGATTCTGATCTTGCCGTGGTGGTGTACGAGCGAGGCCACTGCGGCGCGCGCGCTGCCGTCAGGTCACGTCTATTGGACGAACAGCGCGAGAGACACGATCGGTGAAGCTAACCTCGACGGCGGGGGCGTCAACCAGCGGTTTATCACTGGAGCTGATGACCCTAGCGCGATCGCCGTTGATAGCCAGCATATCTACTGGACCAACGCATCGTCACAGTCCATCGGACGAGCGAACCTCGACGGCAGCGACGTCGACCAGGACTTCATCAAAAGCGCTGGAGGAGCCCGAGGGCTGGCAGTCGACGACCACCACATCTACTGGGCCAGTCCGCACGAGCTGGCCATCGGGAGAGCCAACCTCGACGGCAGCGACGTCGAGCAGCGCTTCATCGAGACCACGGGTGGACCGCCAAACAGCCTTACGGTCAGCAGTCAGTACCTCTACTGGAGCGACTCGAAGACAAACGCAGTGGGCCGAGCCAACATCGACGGCAGCGGTATTCATCCAAACCTGGTCCGCGCGTCTGCGCGTCGTCGCAGAGGCCTAGCGGTGAACGAAAGGAACATCTACTGGGGCACCGACACCGGGCTCGGAGAGGCAAAGCTCGACGGCAGCGCGATCAACGACAACCTCCTCAATGGCCAGACGGCGGCAAATGCGGTCGCGGTCGACGAGCAAGGGACTAACCTTCTCGATCGCACCGAGCATATCTATTGGGTTGATCCGATCGCGAACGCCATCGGGGTGGCGAGAACCGACGGCAGCCTAGCGAACCCGCTGTGGATCACCGGCGCCAGCGACCCTACCGGCGTGGCGTTGTCGGTGCCAAGCATCCGAGTTACGCCGGCTCAACCGCCGCCGTTCCCGCCTACCCCGGTGGGGTCTCTTAGCAGCCCGCTAATCGTGACTGTGACCAACGTCGGCCAGCGGGATCTCTTGACCAACGGGCTCGCGTGGAGCGGGGGTGACTGGCACGACTTTGTAATTTCACCCGACACGTGTCGACCCCTCAAGCCCGGCGAAAGCTGCGTCCTTACCATCTGGTTCAAGCCCCTAGGCGCGGGGGTGCGGTCGACGGACCTCCTCATCGCCACCAACGACTACGCGAACTCACCGGCGATCGTGCCTTTGAAGGGAACCGCGGTCCCCGCGGGCCGGGGCACCCGGCAGAACGAGCTAATGGAGTGCGGGGCGCTGAAAGCGACCGAGGGCAAGACGATCGGCGGCAGACTGCGCAAAGTCTCTGTCATACGCCACGTGTGCCGTGTCCGGCTCGTACGCGGCTTCGTCAAGCTCGTCTCGCGACCCTCGATCGGAGCGGCGATCTCGCGCGGGCGGATGTTCTACGCCGTCGGCTTGGGCTTGTCGCGAGCCCCGGGACGGTG
>JAFAZZ010000542.1 GCA_019239375.1 Solirubrobacterales bacterium
AGCGTCAACGACGAACTTCGGCGGTTCTCGCCGCGCGATCCCGGCGAGCCTCTCGACGGCATCGGTCAATTCCTCTACCCGGCCCAACCTTCCAGTCCGCCGGCTCCGCCTGGCGCCAAGTCCTGAGCCGGCGCCGCCGCTCCTCCAATAATCGGAGCCCGGCCTGCTACGCGCTCACCACTCGGGCGGGTCGGTTCAGTCTTTAGAGCTGACGACTTCGTTGGGACTAGGTCGAATTCTTCCTGCGCATCCAGCGCGCCATCAGCTGTTGGAGTCCGAGGCCGATCTTCTCGCCGACGCTCCCTTCTGGCGGCGCGGCGCCGAGCTGGCGCGCCAGACCGAAGTTGTCCCATTCCGCCCACGTCTCGACGATCTTGTCGTTGTTCCACTGGTCGATGCTGATGCCCGTGACGGACCCGTGCACGCCGGTCGGCGCGAGCCCCGCGAGCTTGCCCCGGTGCGTCCCCTCACTGTGCCATCGCAAGACGACCCTGTCGCTCGACGCGATCACGTCATCGACGGTCATTCTCAAGTCCGGAAACGCCGTCCGATACATCGCCACTATCCGCTTGAACGCCTCAGGCCCGCGTAGATCGCGCAGCTCAGCCGGAAGGGCAGGGTCATGGTTAAGCGCATCCCCGGCCACGAACTGCTCTACGAGATCGAAGCTGCCGGTATTGAACGTCTCCTCGAGGAGCCGCCGTGACGCGTCGCCGAGGTCCACTGCGCCCGTGGTGCCCGTTGGGGCCTCGGGACCGTTGGTCATCGCATCGCTGGACATGTTCGTCCACCTCCGTTTGTCGTTGGTGCGAGCCTATGCACGAGCTCGTGGACCCGTCAAGACCACCCCACCCGCGAGCAGGCTACGATCGCCGTGTGACCGACGCATCCGCCTACGGTGACGAGGTCGCCGACCAGCTGGCCGATCGCCGCTACCGCGACGTGCCCGACGAGATCGATCCGTACGGCTCCGAGGATCGGGCCCAGGCCGCCGACCCAGTGCCGCGCGAAGACACACGGGTCTGCCGGCTCGCTGATGGCAACCAGCTGCCCCTGCTCGGCCTCGGTGTGTGGCAGGTTCCGAGCGGACCGGAATGCGTGAATGCGGTGCGCTGGGCACTCGAGCTCGGCTACCGCCATATCGACACGGCTCAGGCCTACGGCAACGAGGAGAGCGTCGGCCAAGCCCTGCGCGAGAGCGGCGTTCCCCGCGAGCAGGTCTTCATCACGACCAAGTTCTATCCGCGCCATCGCGATCCCGCCACCGAGGCCGAGCGGAGCCTCCGCCGGCTCGGTGTGGACCACGTCGACCTGTACATCATCCACTGGCCCCAGGGCGGTGCCACCTGGGCCTGGGGCGGAATGGAGCGCGCCCGCGAGCTCGGCTTCGCCCGATCGATCGGGGTTTCCAACTTCGCCGTTGACGAACTCGAACAGGTGATCACAGCGGGCAGCGTCGCCCCCGCGGTCGACCAGGTCCAGTTCAGCCCGTTCGAGTATCGCCGGGCGCTGCTCGAGGCCTGCGGGCGCAGCCGCGTGGTCCTCGAGTCCTATAGCCCGCTCGGGACCGGCCGCCACCTGACGAACCAGACGGTCACGCGAATCGCGAGCGAGGTCGGCCGCACGCCCGCGCAGGTGCTTCTGCGCTGGTGCGTGCAGCGCGAGATCCCGGTGATCCCCAAGTCGACGCATCGCGAGCGGATCGAGGAGAACGCGCAGATCTTCGACTTCGCCCTCTCCGACGAGGACCTCTCAGCGCTCGACGCGCTCGATCGCACGCGCGGGACCGCCCGCGCGCGCGAGCGCAAGTGGTGGTGAGCTTGGTCCGAGAGCCAAGGAGGCGTTGCGTGTTCAAGCCGATCGAGGGATCTGGCTCGAGGAACGATGCCGGCGGGAGTTGAGATCGAGCGCAAGTTCCTGGTCGACCGGCTTCCCGGCGACCTGGATGCGTGTCCCGCAGCCGATATCGACCAGGGCTACATCGCCATCACCGAGGACGGCGTCGAGGTGCGGATCCGGAGCTACGGGGGCCGCTCGTTCCTCACCATCAAATCGGGGGGCGCTGAGGCCCGCCTGGAGGAGGAGATGGAGATCGAGCAGCGTCGGTTCGGCTCGCTGTGGCCACTCACTGCGGGCCGCCGGATCCGCAAGCGGCGCTACCTGATCTCATCCGCGAACGGGATCCGCATCGAGCTTGACGTCTACCGCGATGACCTGAGCGGACTCGTCACCGCCGAGGTGGAATTCGACTCCCGGGACGCCGCCGCCGCATTCACCGCGCCGCCGTGGCTGGGACGAGAGATAACCGACGAGCCGGGATACAAGAACCAGCGGCTCGCCGTCGACGGCTTGCCGGAAACCACCGACGCATGATCGTCTTCACGGTCGGGCACTCGACCCGGACTTCTGAGGAGCTCCTCGCGCTGCTGCGCGCGGCCGAGGTGAAGCTGGTCGCGGATGTTCGGGCGTTCCCGAGCTCACGGCGACATCCGCATTTCAATCGCGGTGCGCTGGCGGCGTGGCTCCCATCCGCCCGGATCCGGTATGAGCACCTGCCCGGGCTGGGCGGCAGGCGCTCACCGTCGCCGGGCTCACCGAACGGCGGCTGGCAGGAGACGGCGTTTCAGGGCTATGCCGATCACATGGCCTCACCGGAGTTCCGGCGGACGCTGGCGAACCTCGAGGCGGATGCGCGGCAGTGCGTTACCGCGATCATGTGCGCTGAAGCGGTTTGGTGGCGCTGCCATCGCCGCCTGGTCGCGGATGCCCTCGTCGTGCGCGGTTGGCGAGTGGAGCATCTCGGCATTGGCGAACGGACGGTCGCGCACGTACTGACCGAGTTCGCCGTGACCGGCCCGGGGGGTGTGCTGCAGTACCCGCCGGCGCAGCCGCCGCTTCCAGAGGCCGTTCCATCCACGCCGGTGATGCCTGCGCGCTAGGGGGCGTGATCAACTCGCGGCTCTAACGTGCAAGTGGAGGTTCCGGAATGAGAGCACGAGGAAGATTTAGTCCGTCGGCGCGGTCCACCGCAACGGCGGCGTGCGTCCTCGCCAACCAGTGCTGTCACGCGTCGCCTAGGCGCTCCTGCATGCGGTCGAAGAACCCTCCCCAGCCGTCGGTCGCGCGCTCGTATTCCTCCGGGGACATCGACCCACGCTGCTCGAAGCGCATCTCAGTGCAGTCCTCGCCGAGGTCCATCAGCACGACGGTGACCGTCTCGAAGTCGTCCCCCGGCTGATCGCTAACCGTAAAGACCAGCCGCCGGGGCGCGTCGACCTCGCGGTACTCGCCGCTCCAATCGATTCGACGACCGTCGGGAGGGGCAAACATCGTCAGTTGCCACCGTCCTCCGCGCCGCACGTCCATGGACACGCTCGCAAGCGGGACCTTGCATTCTGGCCCGCCGAACCAATCGGCGAAGCTCTCGGGGTCGGTCCATTCCCGCCAGACACGCTCGCGGGGGGCGTGGAACACGCGGGTAATCCTGATCCCGTACTCGCTCGCGCCTGGGACTGCCCGATCAGCCATCGCCATCCTCATGGACCACGGGGTCCAGTCGATCGCTAAGCGCGTCGAATCCGGCCTCCCAGAACCCCCGGTAGGCGCCGAGCCAATCGGCCGCGTCCTTCAGCGGCTGCGCACGCAACCGCGAGGGGCGGAGTTGGGCCGAGCGGCCGCGCGTGATCAGGCCGGCGCGCTCCAGCACCCCGAGGTGTTTGGAGACTGCCTGAACGCTGATCGCGAACGGCTGGGCCAGCTCGCCGACCGTCGCGTCGCCGGCCGCAAGCCGGGCGAGGATCGCTCGCCGGGTTGGATCGGCGAGGGCGGCGAACGTGAGGCTCAAGCGATCCGCGGGACCTGTATTCATCTGATAGGTTGCACAACCAGAAAGTTGAATATACAGCGAATCATCAGGAGGAGGACCCGATGGGCGGGATCGTAGTGACGGAGTTCGTCTCACTGGACGGCGTGATGGAGGATCCGGGTGGCGCCGAGGACTTCGAGTACGGCGGCTGGTCGTTTGAGTTCTCACGGGGCAACGAGGGCGACAAATTCAAGTGGATGAGACGCGCAGTTCCGAAGCATTGCTTCTCGGTCGGGTCACTTACAACGGCTTTGCCGACGCCTGGCCCCAGCGGGATGGAGAGTTCGCGGACAGGTTCAACACGATGCCCAAGTACGTGGTGGGATCGACGGCGAACGCCGCGCGATGGACCAACACGACGGTCCTCGAAGGCGATCCGGTCGAGGCGGCACGACACCTGCGGGAGGAGCACGAGGGAGACGTCGTCGTCCACGGCAGCGCACAACTCGTTCAGACCCTGCTCGAGCACGACCTCGTCGACGAGCTGCGCCTGATGGTCTTCCCGGTTGTCCTGGGCACGGGTAAGCGGCTGTTCGGAGCGACGAGCGACAAGAAGACGCTGCGACTCGTCGACTCGAGGGCTGTCGGTGACGGTGTCCTGATCCTCATCTACAAGACGGGCCGAGACGCCAGCTAGCAGTCGCGGGGCGTGCGTCACGCCGGGCCGCCGCCGGCGTACCCGCGCCCGCACGCTCGATGCCCCGCTCGGCCGGGATCTCGGACGGGCGGCCGCGATGAGTTTCAATGTCCACGGTCGTTTGACGTGATGAAGCGATGACCGACCGAACCCGGACCATCGATCAGCGGCTCCTGTTGGCCGCCGCGCAAGCAGGCGACAAGGGGGCGTTCCGCGAGCTCGTCGAGCCGTACCGCCACGCGCTCGAGGTGCACTGCTATCGGATCCTGGGCTCGGCGCAGGACGCTGAGGATCTCGTGCAAGAGACGCTGCTGCGGGCGTGGCGGGCATTTGACCGATTCGAGCCGCGGGCTCAGTTTCAGACCTGGCTTTATCGGATCGCGACCAACGCGTGTCTTGACGAGCTCGGGCGGCGGTCACGGCGCCCCGAGCCGGTCGACCCGTTCCCCAATCGACACGTCACGGAGGCGGCGCCACCGACGTATGACCCGGGAGCGCGCTATGCGATCCGGGAGGGGATGGAGCTGGCGCTGGTGCGGGCGATCCAGGAGCTGCCGGGTCGCCAGCGCGCCGTACTGATCTTCCGTGACGTGCTTGGCTGGAGTGCGCCGGAGGTCGCCGAGGTTCTCCAGTCAACCGTGGCGTCGGTCAACAGCGCGCTGCAGCGCGCACGCGCAACGGTCGAGCAGCATCTGCCGGAGACTCCCCAGCCTGTTGCCGGTCGCGCCGAGCGCGAGTTGGTCGATCGCTACATCGATGCATTCGAGCACGATGACATGGACGGCTTGGTGTCGCTGCTGCGCGATGACGCCGTGCTGAGGATGCCGCCACAGCAATCGCTCATCGGCGCCGTTCAGATCGCGCGATTCTTCCATGACCGTGTCGGCCGCGGTGATCTCACCCGGATCCGGTTGACCCTGACCTGGGCTAACGGCCGGCCGGCGACGGTGATTCATCTGCGAACGGAAAGCGGCGGATTCGTCCCGCACGGGATCAGCGTCTTGGAGATCGACGGCGGCCAGATCGTCGGGATCGACGCCTTTACCGGCGCAACGCTGCTGCCGCGATTCGGCTTTCCGGCGCACGAGGGCAGCGGCCTCCTGCATTAGGAGGAGACTCAACGTCGATGAACCTCGGCGACGAACCCAGCCTGCTGATGGCGGCGCAAGACGGAGACGAGCAGGCGTTCGGACGCCTCGCCTCGGGCCACCGCCCGGGACTCGAGCTCTATTGCTGGCTGATGCTCGGGTGCCCTCGGGAGGGCCATGAAGCGGTGCACGAGACGCTGTTGCGTGGCTGGCGTGACCTGAATCGAGTTGCGCCGTCAGCGACTGCTCGGATCTGGCTCTACAGGCTGGCCACTGACGTCTGCCTCGAGGGACGCTGCGAGACCGATGAGTCTGGGCGCCCGCGAGCGTTTGACGTTCGGGAAGTCGATGACCGCTAGGGCGTTTTAGCGGTTTCACACACCCGCCGCTCCCGCTTTACGTCCCCGCCCTGCCGGACCACTGGAGGTTCAATGACGTCCGCATCACCGAACATCAACCGCTGGCGTGTGTTCGCGCTGCTGGCTGTGTCCTACTTCATGACGATCATCCATCTGACCACCGTCAACGTCTCGCTGCCGACGATCGGCCGGGATCTGCACTTCAGCGAGATCAGCCTCCAATGGGTGGTGACTGCGGCGCTGGGGATCGCGATCGCGTCGAGCGTCGCCGCGGCCCACACCCAAGCCCTGCGGCACGTTGGCAGCGCCCTATACACGGCGCTTACCGGAGGCTTCCAGCGCGCCATGTGGGTGCTGGGCGCGATCGCCTTGATCGCGCTGCCCGCGATCTTCGCGCTCGTCCGCCGCGCCGAGCTGTCCGACGCGGTGTCCAAGACCACGATCCGGCAGGCGCAACCCGCGCTGGCCGGCACGAACTGACTCACGCCACTCCCCACCTCAGCCAGGAGACACACGATGCTCGCGAAGAACGACATATCCGAAAACACCACGATCGTCGTCGGCGCCTCCCGGGGCCTGGGCCGCGGGATCGCCACCGCGTTTGCCGACGCCGGAGCCCGGGTCATCGCCATAGCCCGCAGCGGGGCGGCGCTTGGTGACCTGGCCGAGGATGCCGGCGTCATCCGCCCCGAGGTCGCCGATGTCGGCGTCATCCGCCCCGAGGTCGCCGATGCCGGCGTCATCCGCCCCGAGGTCGCCGATGCCGCTGATCCGACGGTGGCCGGCACCATGCTCGATCGCTATGACCCGCAGGTACTCATTCTCGTGGCCGGGGCAACCCCGCTCATGCGCCCGCTGCAACACCACACCTGGGAGACGTTCTCGGTCAACTGGCACACCGACGTGCGGATGGCCTTCCACTGGCTCCGCGAGACCCTGCTCAAGCCGCTGCGGCCCGGTGGCCAGGTGATCGTGATCTCGAGCGGCGCCGCGCTGAATGGATCACCGCTCAGCGGCGGCTACGCGGGCGCCAAATCCACCCAGCGCTTCATCACCAGCTACGCGCAGGACGAGGCAAACCGCGCCGGTCTGGAGATCACCTTCACCGCTGTCCTGCCACGGATTACGCCGATGACCGCCCTCGGCCGGCCCGCCGTGCAAGCCTATGCGGCCCGCAGCGGCCAGTCCGAGGAGGAATACCTCCGGCCGATGGGCGAGCCGCTCACCCCCCAGGCCGCCGGCACCGCACTGGTCAAACTCGTGCGGGCGGATCCCGGCGCGACGGCTCGCAGCTACCTGCTCACCGGCGCCGGGCTGCAAGAGCTGACTTGACCCCGGCTTCGGTGGGAGCCGTACGTAACCGTGCTCGTGCTTCTAACGAGATGTCGGAGGCGCTGCGGGACGGCTGGCAGCGGAACGCCTTCACGCCTCGGGTAGCGTGGGGACGAGCAGGCCACGGCTCGCGAACCCAACCGTTCCGTCGAGCGTGTCCTCCAAGGCGATGGTGAGGTCCGGATGATCGCGCAGGGCCCACAGAGCTTCGGCGTTGGTCCAGGCGGCGGTCCGGGCCTCAGTGATGCTCCAGATCGCGATGACGTCGTCGATGTGGCCGAGGATTGCGTCAGCCACGCCTACCATGCCGGTCAGGAACTCTTGTTTGACACGGGCCTCAGTGGCCGCGATGGTGTTGTTGATCTTGAGGTAGTCACGATATTGAGGTGAATCCCGACTGAGCTCGATGGCCCGTGCCTCGAACGTCGACATCAGCGCGAGCGGAAGATCGTGGTTGATGTGGGCGTTCATGCCGGCCAGGGCGAACTGGATCGGCGCGATGTGCCGGTCGCTTCGGGACGCGAACAGCGGCGCCCAGCTACGAGGCACCGGTGTGCCGGCC
>JAFAZZ010000008.1 GCA_019239375.1 Solirubrobacterales bacterium
TCGTCGTCGTGCACGCGCACGGCGGCGGGGAGGTAGGGCTCGGATACACCTATGCCGACATCTCGACGGCCAAGCTGGTCGAGTCCAAGCTGGCGGGAATCGTGCGCGGACGCGACGCCACGGCCCCACAGTCGGCGTGGGAGAAGATGGTCGAGCAGACCCGCAACCTGGGGCGCCCGGGCATCACTTCGATGGCTATCGCGGCCGTCGACCTCGCACTCTGGGACCTCAAGGCCCGCGCGTTCGGGCTGCCGCTGTGCAAGCTGCTCGGAATGGCCCACGACCGGGTGGCCGTCTACGGCTCGGGCGGGTTCACCGCCTACTCCGACCAACGGCTGGCCGAGCAGCTGGGCGGCTGGGTCGAGCAGGGAATACCCAGAGTCAAGATGAAGGTCGGCTCGGAGCCAGACCGGGATCCCGAGCGAGTCAAGCTTGCCCGCAGAGCGATCGGCCCGAATGCGCGGCTGTTCGTCGACGCCAACGGCGCCTACTCGCGCAAGCAGGCCCTCGACCTGGCCGGGCGGTTCGCGGACGATGCGCGAGTAAGCTGGTTCGAGGAGCCGGTGTCCTCGGAGGACCTCGCGGGGCTGCGGCTCCTGCGCGACCGGGCTCCGGCCGGGATGGAGATCGCGGCGGGGGAGTACGGCGACGACGCGCCGTACTTCCGCCGGATGCTCGAGGCTGGCGCGGTCGATGTCCTCCAGGCTGACGTCACCCGGTGCGGCGGGATCACCGAACTGCTGCGCGTGGGCGCTCTGTGCCGCGCCCACAACCTGCCGCTTTCGCTGCACTGCGGCCCGGCCATCCATCTGCATCCGGCCACGGCCCTCGAGCAGTTCGTCCATCTCGAGTATTTCCACGATCACGTGCGGATCGAGCACATGCTGTTCGACGGTGTGGTGGAGCCGCGCGACGGGGACCTGATCCCCGACCTGGAGCGGCCGGGCAACGGCCTCGAGCTCAAGCGAAGCCAGGCGGAGCGTTATGCGACTGCTTAGCGGAGTGCCGCCGATCCGACGCACCACCCCACCCGAGCGGGCGGCCACGCGCTGGTGGCGCAACGTCCGCAGCGGACGGATGCAGCGCACATTGGCGGCGGCGACGGCGTTCAGCGCGCTGCCGCTCGGCATCGAAATCTACTTCGAGCACTTCCGCGGCTCGTTCGGCGACAAGTGGATGTGGACCCCGGTGGCGCTGTCTCCGGCGCTGACGGTGGCCGGGGTCGCGGGCGTCCGTTCCGAGCGCGCCGCACAGACCTGGCTGCCGGCACTCTCGGCCTTGTACTGCCTGGACGGCCTGATCGGCGTCGTCACTCACGTGCGGGGGGTGGCGCGCAAGCCGGGCGGGTTCAGCGAGCCGCTGTTCAACATCGTGATGGGGCCGCCGCTCCTGGCGCCCGGCTCGCTCGCCCTGGTCGGCGGCATGGGCGTGGCCGCCGCGCTGTTCGGGCGCGAACGCTGATGCCTGCGAGAGACTTCCGAGCGGCCGAGCATCTACCCAACCTCCGGCCGGATCGCCAGCCGGCCTCACCCGAGGAGCTGCCCCGCCAGCGAAACGGCGTCACCCCTCAGATGCACGGCCGCTATCCCGACTACAACGTGCTTGACGAGGCCGAGCATTGGGACGAGGCCACCCGGCGATTGGTGTTCGAGCGCGTCGAGAACACCCCGCCAATCCGCTTCTTCACGGACACCGAGGCGCGGACGCTGGGCATCTTCTGCGATCTGGTCATGGCCCAGGACCGCGAGCCCAAGGTCGCGGTGCTGAACATGGTCGATGCCAAGCTGTTCGACGGGCAGCTCGACGGCTTCCGCTACGCCGACATGCCCGACGATCGCGAGACATGGCGGCGGCTTGCCGTGGGCCTCGACGCAGCGGCACGCCAGCACGGGGCCGGCGACTTCGCCAGCGCGCCGACCGAGGTGCAGATGCGTGTGGTCGACGCGCTGGCCAAGGGGGAGCTCCGCGGGGAGGTGTGGGACCAGATGCCGCCCGCCAAGACCTGGAAGGTCGTCTCCCGGGCGATCCTCAGCGCGTTCTACTCGCACCCGTGGGCGTGGAACGAGATCGGCTTCGGGGGCCCCGCCTACCCCCGCGGCTATGCCCGGCTTGGAGTGGGACAGCGCGAGAGCTGGGAGGGCGCCGCGGCGTTCGAGCGCGACGCGGCGAAGGACACCGAGCAACGCGGGGTGCAGGGCACGTGAGCCGGCGGCACGAGCTGCGGACCCTGCTGCGCGGTGCGGTGCGCCCGCCGGATAACGACTCCGCGTTCCTGCTCGACGTGCACCGCCGAGCCGTGCCGCAAGACCGCATGGCCCGCTACGACGACGCCTATTCGGTCGATCTGGTGATCGTCGGCGCCGGCGCCGGCGGGGGCACGCTGGCCCAGCGTCTGGCCCGCCGCGGCTGGAAGGTGGCGGTGCTCGAATCGGGGCCGTTCTGGGACCCGGACGAGGACTGGGTCTCCGACGAGGCCGGCTCGCACCGGCTCTACTGGACCGATGAGCGAATCACCGGTGGAAGCGATCCCGTCGAGTTGGGCAAGAACAACTCCGGCCACGGCGTCGGTGGCTCGATGGTCCACTACGCCGGCTACTGCCCGCGCTTTCACCCCTCCGACTTCGAGGTGCGCAGTCGCGACGGCGTGGGGGAGGACTGGCCGATCCGCTACTGGGACCTCAAGCCGCATTACGAGCGCCTCGAGCTCGAGCTGCCGGTATCGGGTGACCATTGGCCGTGGGGTGATCCGCACCGCTACCCGCACACCCCCCATCCGATCGCGGGCGGGGCCGACGGCGCCCGCGGCGGCGCGAAGAAGCTCGGCATCGAGATGCGGGTCGGCCCGGTCGGCATCACCAACGGCGCGTTCGGCAACCGACCCCACTGCATCTATCGCGGCTTCTGCCTACAGGGGTGCAAGGTGAATGCCAAGGCGTCGCCGCTCGTGACCCACATCCCGGACGCGATCGAGCACGGGGCGGAGATCCGGCCGCACTGCATGGTCACCGAGGTGGTCGTTGACGACTCGAGCGGGCGCGTCACCGGGGTCCGCTACATCCACAACGGAGCCGAACGCTTCCAGCGGGCGGACGCGGTGGCGGTGGCGGGCTATTCGATTGAGACCCCGCGCCTGTTCCTCAACTCCACCAGCCGCCGCTTCCCGCACGGGCTGGCCAACAACAACGACCAGGTGGGACGCTGCGTGATGGTGCAGGGCGCGCCCCAGGTGGCCGGGCGCTTCCCCGACGAGATGCGGATGTACAAGGCGCCGCCGCCGGAGATCTGCTCCGAGCAGTTCTACGAGACCGACGAGCGGCGCGGCTTCGCGCGCGGCTTCTCGATTCAGACCGTGGGGCCGCTGCCCATCGAGCACGCCCAGCACGTCCTCGGGCACGGGCACTGGGGAGCGGCGCTGCGCGAGTATATGCGCGACTACAACCACTGGTACACGCTGGGAATCCTCTCGGAGCTGCTGCCCCTACCCGAGAACCGTGTGACCGTCGCCCACGGTGTCAGCGACCAGAACGGCATCCCGGTCGCGCGCATGGACTACTCGCAGTGCGAGAACGATCGTAAGAACATCGCCTACGGCAAGCAGACCCTGCACGACATCTTCCAGGCGGCCGGCGCCCAGGACGTGCTCGTGACCGACCGCTACGCGCACCTCGTCGGCGGCTGCCGGATGGGTTCGGATCCCGAGCGCAGCGTGGTCGACTCCGACCACCGCGCCTGGGAGGTCCCCAACCTGTTCATCGCCGACGGCAGCGTGATGCCCACGCAGGGCTCGGCCAATCCGGCGCTGACGATCATGGCCCTCGCCGCGCGCCTGGCCGAGCGGTTGGCCCTCAAGCACGCCGGCGAGTCATCAGTGCAGCGCCGGCACCTCCCGCGAGGGCGGTCGCGGCCAGCCCTGACGGGAGCCGATGCCGGCTGAGCCAGGCCTGCGGGCTGTGGCGGTGCGCCTGGTCGTCGAACCCGCCGTGCGCCCCCTCGTCGTGATCGCCGTCGAGCGGTTCGAACAGGTTGGCCGCCGCCGTGCCGTCGAACGGCTGTTCGGTCTGCTGGCCGTCGACCGCGGTCTTCGCGAGGTAGCGCTCGGCCAGCCATGGGGCAAGCTTGTTGCCGATGATCGAGTAAACGGTGGAGATGCCGACGTAGAGTTCGCGGCGTCGATGGTGCGCCGACCAGTACACAGCGCGGGCCGCCACCTCGGGCTGGTAGATGGGGGGCACCGGCATCGGGTGGCGGGGCATCTTGCTCAGGCAGTGGTCGAACTGGGGCGTGTTCATCCCCGGCAGCTGGACCATGGTCACGTAGACGCCCGAGCCCCGGTGGCGAAGCTCGCAGCGCAACGACTCGTAGAAGCCCTTCGTCGCGTGCTTGGCGCCGCAGTAGGGCGCCTGGAGCGGGATGCCGCGGTAGGCCAGGGCCGAGCCGACTTGGACGATGGTCCCGCGGTCGCGGGGGAGCATGAGCGCGAGCGCCGCCTTGGTGCCCCACACCGCGCCCAGATACGTCACTCGGGTGGCGCGCTCGAACTCGGCCGGCTCGATGTCGTCGATGAACGCGAACACCGTGGTCATCGCGTTGTTGACCCACACGTCGATCGGGCCGAGGCGCTCCTCGATCGCCGCCGCGGCCGCCTGCACCTGGTCGAACTCGGCCACGTCCGCGGGGTGGACGTGCGGGGTCCCGCCCAGCTCGGAGACCTCCTGTGCGGCGGCGTCGAGACCGGCGCGGCCCCGGGCGATCAGGCCAACTGCCGCGCCGTGCTTGGCGAACTCACGGGCGATCGCGCGGCCGACCCCTCCCGAGGCCCCCGTAACCGCGACTACCTCGCGCTCAGCCACTTCGCAACTTGCTTCAGGTCGTCCACGAACTGAGCCATCGCCTGTTCGCGCTCCTCGTCGTCGGCCCTCAGAATGGCGGATGGGTGGGTGGTCACTGTGACCAGTTCGGCCAGCTCGGACTCGATGGGCCGCCCGCGGTCGCGGCCGATCCGGACGTGCGAGCCGAGCAGCTGCTGCCCGGCGGTGGCGCCCAGGCAGACCAGCGCGTCGGGCTTGACCACCGCGAGCTCGGCCTCGAGCCACGGGAAGCACGCGGCCACCTGCCAGCGGTCCGGCTTCTGATGGATCCGTCGCTTGCCGCGGAGCTTGTAGCGGAAATGCTTGACCGCGTTCGTGATATAGACCTCGTCGCGGGCGATGCCGGCCTGCTCGAGGCCCTGGTCGAGGACCCGACCGGCGGGACCGACGAAGGGATGGCCTTCGAGGTCCTCGCGATCGCCGGGCTGCTCGCCGACCAGCATGAGGCTGGCGTGTCGGGCCCCCTCGCCCATCACCGCCTGCGTAGCGCCCTCCCACAGGTCGCAGGCGCGGCAGTCGTGTACCGCCTCGTGCAGGCTCTTATACGACGGTTTTGGGGGCACCGGAGCCGGCGGACGGTCAAGACGCTTGGCGGCTTCTTCGGCGAGCGACGGCATTCGATTCAGGGCATACCCGACCCGTGAGACCCGTACGCATCGGCTGTTCTGGATGGATGTACGACTCCTGGCGCGGACGTCTGTACCCGGACAAGCTGGCCAAGCGCCGCTGGCTGGAGGAGTACGCGAAGTCGTTCGACACGGTCGAGGTCAACTCGACCTTTTACCGCCTGGCGCGGCGCGAGGCGGTCGCCGGGTGGGTGTCGCAGACGCCGCCGCAGTTCCTGTTCGCGGTC
>JAFAZZ010000106.1 GCA_019239375.1 Solirubrobacterales bacterium
CGTCACCGCGGAGATCGCCCGCCGCGGAAGCCTGGTCAGCGGCCTCGGTCAGTCCTACAACCAGCACTTCGCGGTGGCGCTGGACAACCAGCTGATAACCGTCCCGTACATCGACTACAAGCAGTATCCGGACGGGATCAACGGCGACAACGGCGCGGACATCAGCGGCAGCTTCACGATCACCTCCGCGCAGGACCTAGCCAACGAACTGCGCCTGGGCGCACTACCAATCAACCTCAAACTCATCTGCTCCGGCACGCCCGGCACCACATCGTGCCATAGCCCGCGCGTGCGATGACCGACCCGGGATCCGGACCGGATCTCACGTCCGCAAACCGCGAGCGGCTGCGGCAGGATCGGCACCGATGGGCAGACCGGCTACGGGAGGCGTCGCTTTACGGCGCTGGCTTTGCCGCGGTCGTCGCCCCGTCAACGACGCGCTGGTCAGTGGTGCTCGCCGCACGTCGAGGCTGACCTCCCGCCGCTAACTGCGGGCCGGATCCCCCTGTCCGCGTCAGACCGGGTTATGCGGTGACGCCGCTGCGCTCTCGGATCGTCGCGAGCGCCCGTTCTAGGTACGGCTTGAAAGCGGGGTAGTTCTCGCTCATCGGGAAGTGGCCGATGCCCTCCATCTCGATGAAGGTCGCGCCGGGGATCTGCTGCGCCGTGCGGTCGCCTTCCTCGGGGGTGGTCAGGTAGTCGTACTCTCCGGTCAACATCACCACCGGGCAGCGTTCGCCGTCGATCTCCTGGAGTCTGTCGCGTAGGTCGTGATCCACCGAGTAGTAGTAGAGGTCACCGCGGAACGCCTCAGAGCCCTGGGTGTAGTAGAACCAGGTGGCCCACTTCTCCCGGTCCGGGGATTGCGGTGCCATTAGGTCCCAGCAGCCACTGGCGCACACCTGCGCCGCGTTGACGTGAGGATGCTGCCACCAGTCGAGGAAGAACCCGGGTGAGAAGTCAGACGCCTCGACGGGGATGACCCCGGCGAACCGGTCAGGATGGTCGTGCGCCAAGTCGAGCGCGACCTGCCCGCCAAATGAGGAACCCATGAAGATCGGCTGCTCGAGTTCGAGCGCGTCGCAGAACGTAAGGATGAACTCGGTGAAGAACTCTGTCGTCAGCCGGTATTCCTCCTTCCACCAGTCCCGCGTTACGGGCGGGTCGGACTTGCCGTGGCGAGCGAGGTCATACGCGATAACGCGGTAATCGCGGGTGATCTCCGCGTCCTCAAGGAGATGGCGCCACTGATGGTTGTGACATCCAGCGGTGTGCTGGCACACCAGCGGCTGCCCTCCGCCGTTCTCCAGGTAGAACACCCGGTATTCGTCGCCCTGTACTTCGATGGTCACGTAGTGGCCGGTGACCGGCGAGAGCCGTGGGTTACGCGGCATCGATCCTCCCTTCTAGACTGGTGCGCCGATCTGGCGCAACAGCTCCATGTGTCGGGTCACGCAGCGCAGGTTCTGCATGAGAACGAGCAAGTCGCCCGTCAGGCGCATATCCCGCCGAAACGAAGTCGACCACAAGCCGTGGTACATGGCGGGCGGCACCGCCTGACAGAACTTCCGCCAGGTCTCCGGACTTGCGGAAATGGCAAACTGGTATTGGTCGAGCGGTCCGGGGTCGAGCACCACCTCTTCGACCTTGCCGCGATGAACGCGTACCAGATAACGCCGCTCCTCCATGTCCAGCAGGAAGCTGCAGCTGTAGTACCGGCCGTGCGAGGACAGCTCCGGGTCGGCGTCGGTTACCTGCCTAAGGTCCTCGATCCACCGCTCCGGGCTTTGGACGGTCATCTCTCCTATCCCCCTTTTCGAAGGCGGGCATCGCCCTGCTCCCCTGTATGCCCGCTGGCGCGGATCCGACACAGCCTGGTCATCAAGCTGACCGACACTCGACTGATTGGTCGACGAACACGTCATAGCGCCCCCACAGCGTCGAAGTACGCGCGAGCAGAACGCCTGCTTCGGCACCGCGAACCCTTGGTCGACAGATGCCGGACACCGTCGAGCGCCGATCGCATCCGGACGGCACGGCGCCGAAGGTCGACTGCATCAGACAGCGACTCGGCTTGACGCGGAGCGCTCGCGGCGAGACGATACGCTCGGACGACCGGAAGGAGAGAGGGCATGAGCAGATTCATGGCTGACTGTCGACGCTGGCCCAGCGACATCAATTGTTCGCTGGTGATCATCGGCGAAGAGGACGAGGTACTGCGGGCCGCAGCCGAGCACGCCGCGTCAGCGCACGGGCACGAGGACACGCCCGAGCTGCGCCAACAGCTCCGTGAGTTCCTCGAGCCGGCAGAGGCGTATACGCCGGGGCCGCGGGCACAGGAACCGCTGCCCGGGTAGCAGCCCAAACACACGAAGGCGCGTGAAACGCTGCAACGCGGGGCACAGCTGAGATCGGGACCCGGCGTCGCACAGATTGCTGAGCGCCTGAATTGGCTGTGTTCTTGCCGGCTGGCGTTCGCTCGCCACAGCTGAGCTGGGCGCGGCCGGAGCGCTGATCGCCGCGGCGGTCGAGGATCAGGGCACGTCCTACTCAGGGGTGCGCGGTGTCAGTCACCCAGCGGCATTTGGCTCCCGCCGCTATCCGCCGGCCGGCCGGTCGCGACGGGTTGGCCATTGGCGGTCAACGTCAGGTCGATGTTGCCCCGGGTGGCGTTCGAGTACGCGCAGACCTGATGGGTGTCGGCCACGAGCGCAGCCGCACGCTCGGGATCCTCGATCTGGGGCAGGCTCACATGAAGCTCAACCGCGACGTTGTAGCCCCGATCCTCAGTCGTCAGCAGGCTAACGCTGCTCTGCACCGAGACATCCCCCACCTCGACGCGCTGGCGCCGCGCCACCACCCCCAGCGCGCTGGCAAAGCAAGCGGCGTAGCCGACCGCGAACAGCTGCTCGGGATTCGTGCCGCCGCCCTCGCCGCCCATCTCCGCAGGACGGCGAAGCTCGACGTCGAGAACCCCGTCGTTGCTCGCCCCATGGCCGACCCGGCCACCGGAAACGCTCGCTCGTGCTCGGTAAACGGTCTTGGCCATCGTTCCCGCGCGCGCGACAGTCGCGTGCGGACAAAGCGTACTTCGTCCGTGCCCGGCGCGCGCGACGTGCTGAGTCCTTCCGCCTCGCGAGACCGGTCTTTCCGCCTGGCGCGAGAAGCACCGCAGCCCCACCCGACACCGGCTCGGCTCAGGCGGGTGGGAATTGCCTGGGCGGGAGTGACCTGCGTCTAGCGAAAGAAGGCGAAGACCCGCACCTCGACGCTGTGCCGCGGCACCGCCGCATCGACGGTCGGGTCGCGGAACGCCGTGTGGATGACTCGCCAGGCCCGGCTGTGGTCGGAGTCGTGGAAGGCGAAGAACAGGACCTCGTCCCGGGTCATCTCCGGGAAATACCACCACTCGTGGTCGGGGCTGTAGAGGAACTCGGACCCGCTCGTCACCATCGTCGACTCGTCGACCTCTGCCGTCACCGGGTCATCGGGGAGGCGGTCGACGAAGTACAGCTGGTTCGAGAGTCCCTCGTTTGACCGCACGCTGCGGAAATCGCACACGGCCAAGGGCCAGTCTTGCGGCGGTGGGCTGAACACTCGCCATACGCTCGCTGCCAGCGCCCGCCGGTACGACGGACGGTTCGGAAACTCCTCGGCGTGGATGCGCTTGGCTACCATCTCGGCGCCCTCGGGTGAGTAGTCGATATGGATGAGCGCGGCCGCCGGCTGTGACCCGTGCTCGCCGGCAGCCGCCGCCCGGCGCAGCACCGCGCCTCGCGCCACGACCTCGTCGGCGCCCGTCCGCTGCTTGACGAACTCGATCACTTCGGGCACGTAAACCGCGTCAAGCTCCGCCTTGTCGGTGAAGTCGCTGACCGCGCTGCGGTGGCCGACGATCTCAAAGCCGTGGACGTCCAGCTGGAACTCGTCTTGTACGGGCCGGCCATTGCGGATCGGCATGACGTGCGGCTCGTAGCTACCGGTGTTGACGCTCGCTCCGGGCGCAGTGAAGCGCCGCAGCGCGGTCGATCCCGGCGCGAGATAGTTGAGCTCGCCTTGGACGCTCGTCACCTGCTGGACCCCGCTGCTCGCGTTCATCCGACGTTCCTCCTGGCCTTGTGGGTCGCCGCCGGCAATTCAAGCAAAGACGATCCGGCGAACCCGGCTAGCGGCGGTCGTCGTCCATATTTCGCTCGGGGGGCGCGACGGGCGCTCGGCGCGAGCGGGCCACCCCTTGGCAGCCGCGAATCGCCGACCCATCCGATGCTCCGCCGCAAGATAAGTCGCAAGGTTCGCCGACTCCTCGGCGGACTCGCCCGATGCTCGCTTGGTTGCAGGTCGCCAGGGCTGTGAGCTGTGCAAAAGCAACCTGCCTGTGTAAATGGTCCGAGAATGGATAGTCGGGCGCCGGACCCTCGGCGTCCGTGAGCCATTAAGTTCGCTCAGCGCTGAGCGTTCTGGGCGTGAGGACGAGCGCGCTTGGCGCGGTCGGACTCACGCCCTCTGCGCCCGGCCGAGGTAACGCGCTGGCGCATCTTGGCCACGCCCTGACCGGCGCTGGCTTGCCGGGGGAAACTAGGGTGCGGCAACGGAGGCAGCCCGCCGGCGGATCAGTCGCGGGTGGGTCGCCCCCGACCGTCCGGTGGGCACAGTCCCTGCCAGGCCGCCAGTACCCGTTCCGCCATCCGCTGGGCGGAGTAGCGCTCGGCGACGACGCGGCCGTTGACGCGCGGATCGGCGTCCTTCAGCACCGTTTCAAGAGCGATGCGCCATTCCGGCACAGAGAAAGGGCCGACGAAGGTCCCAGGGACCTCCGCCAGCGCTTCGGGCGCGATTCCGACGTCGGTGGCCAACACCGGAACGTCACACGCCAGCGCCTCGAGCACGGACAATCCGAAGCTCTCGCGCTCGGAAGTCACGAGCACTGCATCGGCCGCATTCACCCACAAAGGAACTTCCCCGGGGGGTACGCGTTCGAGCACCAGCAGGCGATGATCTTTCGCCACCGCCCGGGCTCGATCGAAACGCTTCTCGGCGCGGTCGGGAGCAGCCGGAAAGAGCAGATAGCGGGGGCCGATCTCGAGCCCGAGCCGCGCCCGCGCCTCTGGTCGCGGAATCGGTCTGAACCGATCGACGGCGACGCCGCAGGGCAGGATCGCGAGCTTCCCGGCGAGGAGTCGTGGCGGTAGCAAGCTGGCCAGTGACGTTGACACCGGCGCGATCAGGTCGACAAACGGGAGCGCGGCGAAAGTCACCACGCGCGAACGCGGGTTTACGACGTCCGTACCGTGCAGGGTGACGACGTGCCGGGCCCCGCGTACGGCCAACGCCGCCCAGGCCGTGAGGCCAAAATGCGCGTGAACGATGTCAAACTCGCCATCCCGATAGCGTCGGCGGAGCGCCCGCGCCGCACGGGGATAAGGGGAGCCTCCGCCGGGCTCGAAGGCAAACACCTCAACCTCGACACCAGGCAAGCGCGCGAGTGCCTCTACCTGGTCGCGGACAAAGCTTCCGCGGCCTGGTGCCGCCGCACTCGGATACATGTTCGTGACAACCAGTGCGCGCACCGGCGGCGAGGCTAGACGATAGGAGCCTGGCTGGCCGTCGCGTTCTGCAGGGGAGAGGGACGAAGCTCTTCCAGAACGAGATCAGGTAAGGAGTCCGCCGTCCATCGCTACGGCTCGTGGCCGCGGAGACGCACCCCGGCACGGCGGTACGACCTTGGACGCGGCCAGATGCTCTCCTGGACCGTGATAATCGACCTCTCGGTGACGATCACCCACGGTTGGCCGCGGAAGACGCCACCAGGCACCGGCCAGCCAGTCTTGCCCCAGGAAGTCGCGCCACGGCCGTTGGTAGAGTTCGCCCTGCCCGTGGTCTTGGGACATGCGCTTCGGCAGGGGTACGGTGGCGGTGCCAAGTGAGGATCTGGTTCGACATGACCGCGTCCGCCCATCCAATCGTGTTTCGCCCCGTAATCCAGCGACTCCGCGCGCGAGGCCATGAGGTTCTCATCACCGCGCGCGACTACGCCCAGACCCTTGGGATTCTCGAGTTGCAGGGCCTCGACTACATCGCCGTCGGGCGCCATGGCGGCGCCTCCCGAGCGCGGAAACTGGCGGCGCTGGCCAGCCGTACGGCGAGGCTGCACCGTTGGTCGCGTGGACGCTTCGATTTGGCGGTCGCCCACGGCTCGAACGACCTCGCTCTGGCCGCTGGCTGGGCGAGGATCCCCGCCGTGAACACGTTCGACTACGAGTTCGCGGTTCAACAGCACAACATCGGCTGCCGTCTCGCCACGTTGGTCATGACGCCCGATGCCATACCGCCCGAGCGCCTCCGGCGCTTCGGCGTCAGCGGGGAAAAGCTGCGCCAGTACCCTGGCCTCAAGGAGGAGTATTACCTCGCCGACTTCACGCCGGACGACACGATCCTCGACCGATTGGGAGTGGATGCCTCGCGCGTGGTCGTCGTCGTTCGGCCCCCGCCGGACGTCTCGCTCTACCACCGTAAGGCCAATCCGCTGTTTCCCCGCGTACTCGATCACCTAGGCCGGCTCGACCACGTACAAGCCGTCGTTCTGCCTCGCACCGACGCCCAGCGACGGTTGGTCAAGGCCCTCGGCCTACCGGCCGTGATCGTCGCCGACGGCGCGGTCGACGCCCAGAGCCTGATCGCCGCCGCGGATCTGGTCGTTTCCGCCGGCGGAAGCATGAATCGTGAGGCCGTTGCCCTCGGCGTCCCGGTGTACACCACCTACGGCGGACGTTTGGGCGGAGTCGACGAATCGCTGATCAGGTCCGGACGGCTGCGCCCCTTGACCGACCCCCGCGCGCTCGAGTTGACCAAGCGCGAAGCGACGCACGACTGGCCGCGGCGGGATCCCGGCCTGCTCGTCGACATGATCCTCTCGGCGGCCCGGTGATGCGCCCCGGGTTCACCCGCGTCCCCCCAGGGGCCCTCCGCCGCCGCGCAGGCAGCGAGACGGTGCCTCCCCCGCTCGAGCATGGTTCGCTCGTCGAGCAATACGCGGCGATGGCGCATGAGTTCGAGCCGCGACCCGTCGACCACGTCCTGCGCGCCCTCGACGTCCTGATCGCGAGCGCCGCAGTCGCGTTGATGGCGCCCGCGATGCTCCTCACGGCGCTCGCCTTGAAGTTCAGCTCCCCCCGCAGTCCCGTCCTCTACCGCGGCTGGCGCGTCGGGCGAGGGGGCCACCTGTTTCAGATGCTCAAGTTCCGAACGCTTTCGGTCGACGCCGAGCAGCGGCTCGGACCCTACCTCGGGCCGCAGCTCACGGAGCTGACGGCCGGCGAGGTCACCCGGCTTGGCCGTGTCCTGCGCGCCTCCAAGCTCGACGAGCTTCCACAACTGGTGAACGTGCTCCAGGGCGATATGAGTCTCGTCGGCCCGCGTCCGATCCGGCCGGCCTTCTTCGCCGAGCTTTGCGTGGGCATCCCGCAATACTGGCAGCGGCTCGTCGTTCGGCCTGGCATCTCCGGATTGGCACAGCTGCGTCTCACGAGGGAGATGACGTGGGGGGAGAAGCTCGCGCACGACCTCGAGTACATCGCCGACCGCTCGGTCAGCCTCTACCTGTCCGTGATCTGCATGACCGTGTGGTTGATCATCGCCCGCCCCGCCAACGCGCGCGCGACGCTGAACAAGCTCCCGTAACGCCTGGGTGACGCCATGTGCGGGATCTGCGGCAGCTACGACTTTTCTCGCCGGCGCGCGCCGGACCTAGCCGTGCTGGACGCGATGAGCGCGAGCCTCCTCCATCGCGGACCCGACGGCGCCGGGGCGCACATCGACGGCCCGGCCGGCATGGCCGCTCGGCGGCTCGCCATCATCGACCTCGAGCATGGCGATCAGCCAATGGTGGCCGCGGACGGCGCGGTTTGCGTAGCCCAGAACGGCGAGATCCTGAATCATCTTGAGCTGCGGAGCGAGCTCGAGGGCCGCGGCGTGCGTTTCCGTACGCATTGCGACACCGAGGTCCTGCTGCATCTCTACGTGCGTCACGGACCCGGGTTCGTGTCCCGTTTGCGCGGCATGTTCGCGTTCGCGATCTGGGACCGGCGCGAGCAGCGTCTGCTGCTGGCGCGCGACCGCTTCGGCATCAAGCCGCTCTACTACCGGCTTGGCGACGGGCAAATCAGCTTCGCGTCCGAGCTCAAGGCGTTGCTCCGCCAGCCCGACTTTCCGCGCGAGGTGGACCGCCGGGCGCTCCACAGCTACCTCGCGTTCAACTCGATCCCGGCGCCGCTGACCATCTTCAGGGCCGCCCGAAAGCTGCCGCCGGGGCACCTGCTCACCTGCTCACCGGCCGGCGCGACGATCGAGCGTTACGCGCGCCCCACCCCGGCCCCGGCCGGCCGGTGCCGCGCCGAGGCGCCGGAGGTCCTCGCCGAGGAACTGCGCGACCGTCTGCTCGACTCGGTGCGCGCTCATCTGCTCGCCGATGTCCCGGTCGGGGTTCTGTTGTCCGGCGGAATTGACTCCTCTCTCCTCACTGCTCTGGCCGCGCGTGCGGCCGGGCAAAGGCTGTCCACGTTTTCCATCGGTTTCAGCGAGCGGACGTTCAACGAACTCGACGTCGCGCGTGAAGTCGCGCGCCGGTACGACACCGACCACCACGAGCTGGTCGTCTCGCCCCGGATCGGCGAGCTACTACCGAGGCTGGCCACCGCCTTTGACGAACCCTTCGCCGATTCCTCGGCCATCCCGACCTATCTGGTCTCCGAGCTCGCTGCTCGACACGTCAAGGTGGTGCTCTCCGGCGAAGGTGGAGATGAGCTGTTCGGCGGCTACGAAACCTACGCCGCAGACGAGCTCGCCCTGCGCGTTGGGCCGCTCGCGAGTCGCCTGCGGCCGCTCGTCGATCGCCTCCCCAGCTCGGATTCACGGGTAAGTCTCGACTACCGGGCCAAGCGATTCGTACGGGCCGCCGCGCTGCCTCCGCTCGAGCGCCACCATGGCTGGAAGGAGATCTTCTCGGCACAGGAGCGCCAGGAGCTCCTACAGCCGTGCTGGCAGGATCCTGCGGCCGATCCGCTCGAGCCCTGGCGGGAGCGATGGGTCGAGACCGAGGGCGCACCTCTGCTCGCCCGGCTCCAAGACGTGGACCTCGGCGTGTACCTCGCCGATGACCTCCTGGTCAAGACCGACCGCATGAGCATGACGCACGGCCTCGAGGCCAGGGTTCCCTACCTGGACTCGGTGGTAGCCGAGCTAGCGCTGGCGCTGCCGACCCACCTGAAGGTCCGTGGGTTGCAGAAGAAACGCCTGCTCCGTGCCGCCGGGCGGCCGCTGATTCCGGCCAGCATCACCCGCGCGCGCAAGCGCGGCTTCTCGATCCCGGCGGCCGCGTGGCTACGCGGTGAGCTCGAGCCGCTGGCCCGCGACTTGCTGAGCCCGGATCGGACCGCGGCCCAGGGATACTTCGCGCCTCACGCCGTGACCCAGCTCCTCGAAGACCACGTGACGCGCCGCTGTGACAACAGCCGCCAGCTGTGGGGGCTCATGTCCTTCTCGGTGTGGGCCGAGCAGATCATGCGTCCCGCCACCGCGCGCGCGCCGGGGTTGCTCGCTCGAAATCGCTCGTAGTCGCCGGCGCGCGATGCGAGACGCGTTAGCGCAGCTCCTGGATGCGGATCAGGTTGCCCGCGAGATCGCGGAAGGCGCAGTCGCGAACGCCGTACGGCTGCTCAGTCGGCTCCTGGACGACTTCGGCGTCGCCGGCCTGCAGCCGCTCGAAGGTGGCGTCGAGGTCGGTGGTGGCCAGGTTGATGCTGGCGTAGGTGCCCTTGGCCATCATCTCGGCGATGGTGCGGCGCTCGTCGTCGGTGACGCCGGGCGCGGCGGCCGGCGGATACAGGACGATGGACGTGTCGGGTTGGTTGGCAGGGCCGATCGTGATCCAGTGCATCCCGGCGTATTCGACGTCGTTGCGGACCTCGAAGCCGAGGATGTCGCGATAGAAGGCCAGGGACGCGTCCGGATCTTCGTGCGGGAGGAAGCTCGAGTGAATGGTGATGTCCATGGCGGTCACGTTAGCCGCGGCTCGGTGAGCCCGCTTCTCGGTTCCTGATCGGTTTGGGTTCGTCACGCCAACGCAGGACGCGCTTACCGCTCCCTACGGATCCACCGGCTCCACCCGGGCGCTTGCCTGCCACGCCGTCATGCCGCCGACGAGGTCCGCAACGTCCGGATAGCCCTCCCGCTGCAGAAGGCTAGCGGCGATGGCCGAGCGGTAGCCGGAGCCGCAGTGAACCACGATCGAGTGATCACGTGGCAGCGTGGCCAGCTGCTCGGACAACCGCGGGAGCGGCACGTTCACCGCCGCGTCGATCCGCTGCTCGAGCCACTCGCTGCGCGCCCGCACGTCGACGAGGAGTGGCGGGTCCGGGGCGGCCAGGCGCTCCGCGAGCGAGCCTGCGGTAATCCGCTCGATGCGGCCAACCACCTCAGGCCGATCGGCCAACGACTGCATCCCGCCGGCGAGATAGCCGGCCACGCTGTCGAAGGCGATCCGCCCGAGCCGGGTGGCCGCCTCGAGCTCCCGTCCGGGCTCGGCGATCAACACGATCGGCCGTTGCGGGTCGAGCAGCGTTCCGCACCACGTTGCATAGCTCCCGCTCAGCCCTACGTTCACGCTTCCGACGAGATGAGCGCCCTCGAACTTCGGCGACTCCCGCGTGTCGAGCAGCTGCGCCCCGTCGGCGGCGAGCTCGAGCACCTGATCGAGCGTCAACGGCTGGAGCTCGCGCGCGAGCGCCTGCTCGAGCGTCGGCCGCTCGCGCGCGTTCAGGACGGCATCGTAGGTGAAGTAGGCTGGCGCGTCGGGCAGGTCGGTCGTGACCGTCTCGATGAACCGCTCCCGGCTCATCGGGGCCAGCGCGTAGTTGTAGGCGCGCTGGATCCCGATCGTGGACACCGTCTCGCTCGAGAGGCTCTTGCCGCACAGCGAGCCCGCGCCATGCGTGGGATAGACCAGCGTCTCGTTGGGCAGGCACGCGAGCTTTTCGTGGAGCGAGTCGTACAGCATGCTCGCCAGTTCCCGCGCGCTCCACCCGAGCGCGCCCCGGAGATCGGGGCGCCCGACATCGCCGATGAACAGCGTGTCGCCGGTGAGGACGGCATATGGCTCCTCGGACGCGTGCGCGGGGTCGCAGACGAGGATCGAGATCGACTCGGGCGAGTGCCCGGGCGTCTCGAGCACGCTCAGTCGCACCGCACCGAGCTTGACCGAGTCGCCGTCGCCCATCGCCGAGAACGGATACTCGGCCTGCGCGCGAGCCCCCAGGTGGATGGTCGCGCCGGCGCGCTCGCGCAATTCGAGATGCCCGGCGACGAAGTCGGCGTGGAAGTGGGTGAGGAACACATGGACGATGCGGCAGTCGAGCGCCGCGGCATCGCTGAGATACTGCTCCACGTCCCGCTGCGGATCGACCACGGCGGCCAGGCCGCTCACCTCGTCCGCGATCAGGTACGACGCGTGGGCCAGGCAGCCAAGGTAGTACTGCTTGAGGACCATCGAGCGCCCTACTGTCCGAGCCCGGCCGCGTTCAGTTCGGTTGCGGGACGATGCGGATGTAGGGCTTGGGCTCCTTCCACTGGCCGAAGATCTCCTTGGCCTGGTCGTTGGAGACCGAGCCGGCGATGATCACATCGTCGCCGTGATTCCAGTTGACCGGGGTCGCCACCTTGTGCTTGGCGGTGAGCTGCAGCGAGTCGATCACCCGCAGCACCTCGTCGAAGTTGCGCCCCGTGGTCATCGGATAGACGAGGATCAACTTGACCTTCTTGTCCGGGCCGATCACGAATACGTTTCGCACGGTCTGGTTGTCGGCCGGCGTGCGCGCCGACGGATCGCCTGAGACGTCCCCGGCCAGCATCCCGTACAGCTTCGACACATGGAAATCGTTGTCGGCGATGATCGGGTAGTTAGGCGCGGTGCCCTGGGTCTCCTCGATGTCTTTCGCCCACCGCTCATGATCGGACGAGGGGTCGACTGAGAGGCCGACGATCTTCACGCCGCGCCGGTCGAATTCGGGCTTGATGTTGGCCATGTAGCCGAGCTCGGTCGTGCAAACCGGCGTGAAATCCTTGGGGTGCGAGAACAGGACCGCCCACGAGTCGCCGATCCAATCGTGGAACGAGATCCTGCCTTCGGTCGTCTCGGCCTCGAAGTCCGGGGCCGTGTCACCCAGTTGCAATGCCATCTATGCCTCCTAAAGGACCGTAGGTTTGGCGTCCCCACGCTTCGACTGCGTGGCGAGCACCATATCGCCGGCAGTGTCCGGCGTGGGAGCGCGCGCGGTGCGCATCACGAGGAGCGCGAAGGCGCTTCACGTTCGTCAGCCGGCGCGTCTATTCCAGTGCGCGGTAGCGCGCCACGGCAAACGGGATGAACACGAGCGACAGGCCGGCCAGCCAGGCCAGCGTTCCGAGCACCGCCTCGGTGGCGTCACCGCCGATGGTGAGCGCCCGCACGGCGTCGACGCACAACGTGATCGGGTTGACGTCGGCGATCGCCCGCACCACCGGTGGCATGGTGTCGGTCGGCACGAAGGCCGAGCTGATGAACGTGAGCGGGAATACCCACACGAACCCGGCGCCCTGTGCGGTCTCCGGATCGCGGACGAGCAGACCGATCGTGGCCGAGATCCACGAGAACACGTAGGCGAACGCCAGCAGCAGCAGCACCGCCGCGAAGATCCGGGTGATGGGCTGGTTCGGAGCGAAGCCAACCAGGAAGCCGACCGCGAAGATGATGATCACGTTGGCTACGTTGCGCGCGAGATCAGACAGTGTGCGCCCCACCAGCACCGCCGAGCGCGCGATGGGTAGCGAACGGAGCCGGTCGACGATCCCCTTGGACAGGTCCTCAGACAGGCCGATCCCGGTCACGATCGCTCCGAACACCGCAGTCAGGACGAGGATGCCGGGCATCAGAAAATTGGCGTAGTCGCCATTCGGGACCTTGATCGCGCCGCCGAACGCGTAGCGGAAGATCACGATCAGGATCACCGGTTCGATGAACGTGAACACGAGGAGCGCCGGCTTGCGCACGGACTCGATCAGCCCGCGCCGGGCCATCACAACGCAATCAGAGGCCGCGTCGCGCAGGGGAACTCGGTTGGTCATGCCGTCACCTCCTGGGGCTGCTCGGCTTCCCGCTCGACATGCCGGCCCGTGAGCGCGAAGAACACGTCGTCGAGTGTCGGCGTGCGTATCTCGAGGCCCACGATTCCCAGCCCCGCCCGATCGAGCGCGCGCACGACCTCGGCCGGCAGCTCAGGGCCAGTCATCGGTAGTGATAGCCGGATATCGCCGGGCGCGGCAAGTGGCGCTTCGTCGGCCAACGGCGACAGTGCGACGCGCGCATCCTCCATCCGACCCGCGTCGGCCAGGCGGACGACCAGCCGGTCGCGCCCCACCCGTTCCTTGAGCTCGGCGGCGCTGCCCTCGGCGACGATCCGCCCCTGATCGATGACCGCGATCAGCTGAGCCAGGCGGTCGGCCTCCTCGAGGTACTGCGTGGTCAGCAAGATCGTCGTCCCCTCGCGGCGCAGTTCGCGAACCATGTCCCACAGTTGCGCCCGGCTGCGGGGATCGAGTCCGCTGGTCGGCTCGTCGAGGAAGAGCACTCGCGGTTGCCCAACCAGCGTCGCGGCTAGATCGAGCCGCCGGCGCATCCCGCCCGAATACGTGGAGGCGCGGCGGTCCGCCGCATCCGTCAGCTCGAACCGCTCGAGCACCTCGCGCGCCCGCCGGACGGACTCGGCGCGACCGAGGTGGTAGAGCATCCCGACCATCTCGAGGTTCTCGCGGCCGGTCAGGATCTCGTCCACGGCGGCGAACTGCCCGGCCAGGCCGATCTCGCGGCGCACCCGGAGCGGGTCGGCCAGGACATCGATGCCCAGCACCCGAGCGCGACCGCCGTCGGGCACGAGCAGCGTCGCGAGCGCCCGCACCAGCGTCGTCTTGCCGGCGCCATTGGGTCCGAGCAGAGCCAGGACCTGGCCCTCCGGTGCGACCAGGTCGAGCCCGTCGAGCGCGACGACGTCGCCGAAGCGCTTGCGCAGCGCGTCCACCTGGATCGCCGGCTCACCCGTCATCGTTGCGCCGTTGCTCACCCGCCCGATGAGCGCGGGCCTTGTCAGCCAGGTACTGCTGGTGGAGTTCGCCGATGTGCCGCTCCCACCAGGCATACATGAAGTCGACCTCATCGAGGCGCGCCCGCCGGTTCGGCGGTTCGTCGGCCAGCGCCTCGAGCCCCAGCTTCATCACCCGACGCGGCAGCCGGAACTGCTCCTGGCGCCATAGGACCTCGTCCCAGGCAGCCGGACGGGCCTGGAAGCGGTCGAAGCGCTCACCTCTCAGGCGCACGCGCTCCAGCAGGCCCATGCGCAGCAGCACTCGAGTCGCGGTGCTGATCGAGCCGCGGCTTGCCTGAAGATGTTCCGCCAGCTCGGCCGCGCTCTGCTCGGGGGGCTCGCACACCAGGAGCCAGCCGAGCACGCGACCGACCATCCGCGGTGCCCCGGCCTCCAGTTCGAACATGACGCCGACTTCCTCGACGAAGCGTTCGATCAACGCCTGGTTCAACAGTCGAACCGTCGCGTCAGATACGGCCTCTTCACGAATTGCAGAGATTACTGAAAGTTCAGTGCGGATGCAAAACGCTTCGAGCCGTACGCGGCGAGTGGCAGCGCTACAGATCGCGCTCGTAGTAGAAATTGATCGGGCCGCTGGGCTTGCCTTCGCGGTTGCTGAAGCCGAGGCTCTCGTATAGGCCGCGTGCCGCCACGTCGGTGTCGGCCGTGTTGAGGTCCATGTAGTCCGCCCCGTGCTCGCGTGCGAACTCGATCGCGGCGTTCATCAGCGCCCGGCCAAGACCCCGGCCGCGGCGCTCCGGCACTACGTACAGCTCGGCCAGGTAGCACTCGAGGGCTTGGCTCCAGATCGACGCCCGGAACCGCAGCACGGCGAGCCCGTGAGGGCCGGCGCCACCCAACAACACGACGGTGTCGCCGCCCGCCATCAACTCCCGCATGCGCTCGGCGAGCTGACCGGGCTCCGGCGTCGGCTCGTCGTACTCGGTGTTGAAGTCATAGAGGAGCCGGCCGATCGCTCCCACGTCGCCCTGGCCGGCGAGCCGAATGGCCAGCTCCGATGACAAGCTCATCGCGCCCGGGTCTAGACAGCCAGCTCTCGCCGCCGGCGCGGGGCCCGAGTCCTGCGCGGGTCGCGCCTCATGGCCAGCGCGATCAGCGCGCGATCGCGAGCGCGCTCGAAGGCACGGCGGCGGAAGCGCCGCTCGCCTTCTCCGCACGTCTGCTCGGCGGCTGCCGCGAATGCGCCCCAGCGCGCCAAGGCCAGCGCGGCGTCTTCCTCGTCTCGCGCGGCGGCTCGGCACAGGGCGAGCGCGCACGGCTCTCCCCCGCTTGGCGCGTTGCAGCCGCGGCCGGGTGGGCAACACTTGGCCATGTCGAGGGTTTACCCCTGGGCCGTGCGCCAGAATCGCGTGCCGATGAGGACGTCCATATACCGCCGTGCAGCCCGGCTGGTCCCGGGCGCAGTCATCGCCGTGCTCGCCGCCTGCGGCGCGGGGAGCGCGCTTCCCATTCAGCACCAGGCGCCGCCACCCGCCCGGCTGGCCGGCGGACCGCCGGCCCACGTCGCGGTGATCGTGATGGAGAATCACGAGTACGACGAGATCATCGGCTCGCGCTCCGCCCCCTTCATCAACTCGCTCGCCCGCCGCTTCGCGCTGGCCACCGGCATGTACGCGGTCAGCCACCCGTCGCTGCCCAACTACCTGGCGCTGACCGGTGGGTCGACGTTCGGGATCTCCAGCGACTGCACGGACTGCTCGGTAGGGGCAACGAGCCTCGTCGATCAACTCACCGCCGCCCATCTCTCGTGGCGCGCCTACATGGACGATCTGCCGGGTCGCTGCTTCACCGGGACGAGCGCCGGCGAGTACGCCAAGAAGCATGACCCGTTCGCGTATTACACGCGGATCGTCTCGAACCCGCCCCGCTGCGCGAGCATCGTCCCGCTCACCCGACTGAGCGCGGACGAGCGTGCCGGCACGTTGCCGAGATTTGTGTGGATCACGCCGAACTTGTGCCACGACATGCACGATTGCTCGGTCTCGACCGGGGACGGCTTCCTCGCCAAGGTCGTGCCGGCGCTGTTACGCGCGCTCGGTCCCCGCGGACTGCTGGTCCTGACCTGGGATGAGGGGTCGAGCGATGCCGGCTGCTGCCGGCTCGCCTCGGGCGGGCACATCGTGACAATCGTGGCGGGCTCCGCGGCCCGGCTCCACGCCACGCTCGCGCTGCCCACCGATCACTACTCGGTGCTACAGACGATCGAGGATCTGCTCGGACTGAGTCGACTGCGCGGGGCCGCCTGCGCGTGCACGCCGTCACTCGAGCCCCTGCTCGCCCGAGGCTGAGGTTGGTGAGCTATCGCGCTTGGCGGGCGTAGCGCGCGTCCGCCGCGTAGTCCGCCGGCACGTCTTCGAGCTCGAGGGTAGGGCCGAAGCTCACGCGCAGGACGGCACCTCCGTCAGGAGCGTTAGCGGCTTCGGCAAAGCCGCCGTGCGCCTCGGCCGCCTGCCGCACGATGGCCAGACCGAGACCGGACCCCGGTTTGGAGCGAGCTTCCTTGGCCCGGTGGAAGCGGTCGAACACGAACGCAAGGTCATCCTCGTTGAAGCCCGGACCGTGATCCCTGATGGTCAGCGTACCGCGGTGCAGGGTCACCTCGACCCCTCCCCCCTGCGGGCTCCACTTGGCGGCGTTGTCGAGCAGGTTAGTCACCGCGCGCGAGATCCGGTCCGGCTCGCCGCGCACGAGCGTCGGCTCGATGACCTGTTGGAAGGTCAGGCCGGGAGCGCGGCGACGACCCCGCTCGATCGCGTCGCGCACGACCGCGTCGAGCCGCACCTCGTCCGGCTCCCCGCTGGCCTTGGTGCCCCGGGCTAGCTCGACCACGTCTGCGACCAGCGCGGTCAGCTCGTCGAGCTCCTCGATGACGTCCGCCCGGAGTGCGGCGCGGTCCTCGGGGGAGAGCAGATCCTCGTCGCGCATCAGCTGGAGGTTTGCCCGGATCGTCGCGATCGGCGTGCGCAGCTCGTGGGAGGCGTCGGCGACGAGATTTCGCTGGGCCTGGACGGAGCGCTCGAGCGCGTCCAGCGTCTGGTTGAACGTTCGGGCCAGGCGCGCTAGCTCGTCGGAGCCGATCACGTCCAGGCGTTCGTGCTCGATCCGCTCGGGGTTCGCGGCGATCGACTCGGTCTGTCTGGTGAAGCGCGCAATCGGCGCCAGGGCCGTCCTGGCGACCAGGAAGCCGAGTAGGGCAGCGAGCAGGATTCCGACGCCGCCGATCACGAGCAGCAGGACGACCTGGTTGGAGAGCTCGTTGTCGACGGAGTCGAGCGGAAGCGCGGTCATCAATGCGCCGCGCCAGGCGATCCCGGTCACCATGACGCGGATGTGATGCTGGTTCACGGTCATGTCGGTGAAGTACTGACCGCGGCCGCTCGCGGCGATTGCCTTGGCCTGCGCCGTCGCCGGAATCGGGTATTGATCGCTTGGCGGCGAGTACGTCCTGCCGTCTGGGCAGACGAGCGTGAACGTGCCCGAGGCGCCCCCGAACGCCTGCTCCGGTGGCCGATCGAGCGCCAGGCCCTCGTCCTGGTCGCCGATCCCGCCGCATCCGCCACCCTGACCCGCGTCGCCGGGCGGAGCCGGCGTGGGTGAGAAGACGCCCCGCGGGCCCTGGGCGCGGGCCAGTACCGGTGCCGCCACTCGCTGCAGGGACTGATCGGTCTGACCCAGCAGGCTCGAGCGCGTGCCCAGGTATGAACCAGCCGCGACGGCGATCACCGCGATCGCTACCGCCACCCCGGCCACCAGCACCATGCGGGTCCGCAGGCTCATTCCTGGGGCTCCCGCAGCGAATAGCCGACGCCACGGACCGTGTGGATCTGTGCCTGCGCCCCGGCCTCCTCGAGCTTGCGCCGCAGGTAGCCGACATAGACGCGCAGCGCGTTCGAGGTGGGGCCGAAGTCATAGCCCCATACGCGGTCGTAGATCAGCGTGTGGGGCAGCACCCGACGCGGGTTGAGCATCAGCAGCTCGAGCAGCTGGTATTCGGTGCGGGTGAGCTCGACGAACTTCTCGCCCACTGTCACGCCGTGGCGCCCCGCGTCGAGCCTCAGATCGCCGAAGGTCAGCGCACCGTCGACACTGGTCTCGCCGCCGGCCCGGCGCAGGAGCGCTCGGAGTCGGGCTTTCAGCTCGTCGATGTCGAACGGCTTGACCAAGTAGTCGTCCGCGCCGGCGTCCAGTCCGTCGATCCGGTCACTGACGGCATCGCGCGCGGTGAGCATCAGGACGGGGACGCGATTGCCTTCGCGGCGAAGCAGCCGGCACACCTCGAGCCCGTCGATATCGGGAAGGCCGACATCGAGCACCACCGCGTCGGGCAAGCTGCTCGAGACCTCCGACAGCGCTCCGGCACCCGTCTCGGTGAGCCGGACTTCATAGCCGGCCAGCGACAGGGCGCGGCGCAGTACATCGCGCAGGGCACGGTCATCGTCGACTACGAGCAATCTCATCGTTTATGGATTGTGCTCCGTTGCCGGCGTTAGCGGGTCCGTTTCCTACTTAGGTCTTACCTCGTCCAGGTCGCGTAGTACGGCGCCGAGGATCCCGTTCACGAAGGCGGGCGCTTCGGCGCCGCAGAAGCGCTTGGCTGTCTCCACCGCCTCGTCGATTGCGCCCTCTGGCGGGATGGCGCGGTCACCAGGCAGGTCGTGCCCGTAGAGGAGCTCGGCCAGGCCCACGCGCAGGATCGAGCGCTCGAGCGGCGCGATGCGCTCAAGTGACCAGCCGCTCGCGCGGGCGCGGATCAGCTCGTCGAGCTCGCCCTGGTGGTCGCGCACCAGCTGGGCCAGCGCGCGCGTGAACGCGGGAACGTCCCGGGGAAAGGCCTGCTCCAGCGACCGACCGAGCAGATCGCTCTGATACAGCGCCCAGATCGCAGCGCGGCGCTGCTCGGTCCTACGCACGGCGACGAGTGTAGTCGCGACCGCTTCAGTCGATGACCGCCAGCTCTTTGGAGAGGCCGGTGAGGATCTCGCGTCCCTTCCCGGTCACCACGACGAGGTCCTCGATCCGCACGCCAAGCTCGCCGGGGAGATACACGCCGGGCTCGACCGTGACCACGTTCCCGGGCTCGAGCACCGCGTCGGAGTGCTGGGCGAGGCGCGGAGCCTCGTGCACCTCTAGGCCCACTCCGTGCCCCAGGCCATGGCCAAAGTGCTCACCGTGCCCTTGCGAGTCGATCATCTCACGCGCCACCGCGTCGACCTCCCGGGCGGCCGCGCCCGCGGCGATCGCCCGGACTCCCTCGACCTGGGCATCCAGAACCAGCTGGTAGATCTCGGCGCCGTGGCCGTTGATGCGCCCCGCCGCAAGCGTCCGCGTGCAGTCCGAGCAGTAGCCGGCGAGCTGCGCGCCCCAGTCGATCACCACAAGTTGGCCGCTTGAGACCTCGACGTCGCGCGGCCTAGCGTGGGGCAGCGCGCCATGCGGACCGGAAGCGACGATCGGTTCGAAACTCGTCCGCGGCGCTCCGAGGCGGCGCATCTCGAACTCGAGTGTAATGGCCAGGTCGCGCTCGCTGTGCCCGATCAGGCCTCGCGAGATGACTCGCGTGAAGGCTGCATCGGCGAGCTCAGTCGCGGCCCGAATCGCGGCCGCCTCCTCGGGCGCCTTGACCGCGCGCAGCATTTCGACCAGCCCATGCAGAGAGACCAGCTCGATCCGGTCGGGGAGCCGCTCGCGCAGACGCGCGTGCTCGCGCACGGAGAGGTGGGCCTCCTCGAAGCCGAGACGGAGTTCGGGAGATGGGAGTGTGTCGGTGATCGCTGCGAGGAGATCTCGCGAGGGCGCCACGCGGTCGAACGACGCATCGACCTCCTCGGCCGCCTGCTCGACGTAGCGGAAGTCGGTCGCGAACGCTCGGACGTCCGGCCCGATCAGCGCGATGGCGTTGCTGCCGGTGAAGCCGGTCAAGTAGCGCACGTTGACCAGATTGGCGACGAGCATGGCGTCCGCGCCCGCGGCGATGAGAAGCTCGACCAGGCGGTCGGCTCGGGTGCTCACCGGCTCATCTCGGCGCACAGTCGCTCGAGTGCCTCGCGATATCCCTCCGGCCCCTTGCCGGCGACGCGAGCGATACACAGCTCGGCGATGACCGACTGGCGACGCCACGGCTCGCGGGCGTCCACGTCGGAGAGATGGACCTCGACTGCCGGGAGCCGGGTCAGCTCGAGCGCATCGCGGATCGCATACGAGTAGTGCGTCCAAGCGCCCGGATTGAGCACGATCCCGTCGGCCACTCCGGCCACTCCGGCCAGCCGGTGCAGGTGCTGGACGAACTCGCCTTCGTGGTTGGTCTGGAAGAAGTGGACCTCGAGCCCCAGCTCACGTCCGCCGGCGTCGATCGTTCGCTCGAGCTCCGCGAGCGTGAGGCTTCCGTAGTGCGCGGGATCACGGCGGCCCAGCTGGTCGAGGTTCACGCCGTGCATGACTTCGACGCGGCCCAGCATCGGGACCGTCACGCGGCCAGCTCTCGGATCGTTGCCACGAGGTCCCGGGCCGGGACGGGGCAGCCGGTGCGCAGCGCGCCCGGCGCGTCGAGCAGCACGAACGGCACTTCGCCCGAGCCGCGGCGCTTCTTGTCGCGCGCGGTAGCCATCACGACGGCGTCGGGATCGGCGTGCTCCAGCCTCGTGGGGAGGCCCTGTGCCTTCAACAGGTGGGCGACCTCGTCGCGCAGCTCCTCCCGATCGGACAGCCGCAGCGCGGCGAGCAGCCCGAGCGCCACGGCCTCGCCGTGGCGGTAGGCGGCGAATCCGGTGGCCGCCTCGATCGCGTGGCCCACCGTGTGCCCGAGGTTCAGAACCTGACGGATTCCCGCGTCGCGCTCGTCGCGCGCGACGATTCTGAGCTTGGTGCGTGCGCACGCCGTGATCACGTGCGGATCGGCCGGGTCTGCGCCGGTGCGGACCCGCTCCCACAGCTCTCCTCCCGCGATCAGCGCGGTCTTTATCACCTCCGCATAGCCGGCGGCTCGTTCGGCGGCGGGGAGACTGTCCAGGGTGTCCACGTCGGCGAGCACCGCCGAAGGCTGGTGGAAGGCGCCGACATAGTTCTTGGCCTCGGACAGGTCGACGCCGGTCTTGCCGCCGTAGGCGGAGTCGACCTGCGCCACCAGCGTGGTCGGCACCTGCACGTAGCGCACGCCGCGCTGGTAGGTCGCGGCGCAGAACCCGGCCAAGTCCCCTACCACCCCACCGCCGAGCGCGACCACCACGTCATCGCGCGTCGTGCCGGCACGCACCAGTTCCGTCCAGACGATCTCGGCGTGGGCAATGGTCTTTGACTGCTCACCGGGCATGATGCGGATGCGCGCGGCGAGCGGCTCCAGCAGATCCCCATAGAGCCGTCCGGCGTTGCCGTCGGTCACGAGGAACCGGCTCCCGCTGATGGCGGGCGGCCAGAAACGATGCTGGGTCACGAGCCCGGGTCCGATGTAGGCGGGATAGTCGCCCGAGGCGCTCGTCGCCCACAGGAGCTTGCTGCCCGGAGGCAGAGCATCCAGCGCCTCGAGGACGGGCTGCATCCGGTCCGAGCGCTCGGCGGGAACCGTGGCGTCGGCCAGCTCGGCGTATAGCGGCTCGCGCGCGCGGTACAGGCGTTCGAAGTGCGATTGGTCGCGCGCCAGAGGCCGGCTTCCGTCCCGGCACCGTTCCCAGGCCAGCTCCAGCCCCACGTCGAGCCAAATCGTCAGGTGATTTTTCAGGACGTCTCGGACCCGCTCATGCCCGACCGCGCCACCGCCCAGCGCTACCACCCCGGGTTGCGAGGCATTCAGGAGCTCGAGCGTCACCTGTTCCTCGGCCTGTCTGAAGGCGGCCTCGCCGTCCTCGGCGAACACGCGCTCGATTGGCTTACCCAGCCGCTCCTCGATGACCGAATCGACGTCAAGCGCATGCACGCCCAGCGCCTGCGCCAGGCTGCTGGCCGCGGTCGACTTACCCGCGCCCATGAAGCCGATGCAGGCGATGCTGCGGCCGATGCTCGGCCTCGCCTCGCCTAACCTCGCCGCCACGCGATCCGCTCCTCGTAGCCGCTCAGCGCCGCACGGACATCGTCGATGTGATCGCCCCCGAATTTGCGCCGGTAGGCGTCGGCCAGCACGAACGCCACCATTGCCTCCCCGACCACGCCGGCCGCCGGCACCGTGCACGAGTCCGTGCGCTCGCGAAGCGCCTCGGCTGGGGCGTGCGTCGCTATGTCGACCGAGCGCAGCGGCTTGGTGAGGGTCGGCAGCGGCTTCATCGAGCCACGCACCACCAGCGGCGCGCCGGTGGTCATGCCGCCCTCGAGTCCGCCGGCGTGGTTGGTCTCCCGGTAATAGCCACGCTCCTCGTCGTGGAAGATCTCGTCATGGGCCTGCGAGCCCGGCACGCCAGCGACCTCGATGCCGTCGCCGATCGACACCGCCTTGATCGCCTGGATCGACAGCACGGCCTGCCCGAGGCGGCCGTCGAGCCGCTCCTCCCAGGAGACGTGGGAGCCGAGGCCCGGGACCAGCCCGAACGCGCGCACCTCGAAGACGCCGCCCAAGGACTCGTTGGCTTTCCTCAACCGGTCGATCTCCTGGACCATCGCGGTGCTCGTCTCGGGGTCAAGACAGCGGACCGGCGACTCGTCAACGGCCTCGAAGTCCGCTCGGGTGAGCTTGTCTCTGGGCGGCGCCTTCACGCTCGTGATCTGGATGACGTGGGAAAAGACCTCGACGTCAAGGTCGCGCAGGAACGCCTTGGCCACCGCCCCACCGGCCACCCGAGCGGCGGTTTCGCGCGCGGAGGCGCGCTCCAGGATGTTTCTCACGTCGGTCTGGGCGTATTTCTGCGTGCCGACCAGGTCGGCGTGGCCGGGCCGCGGGAGATGTACCTCGGGCACGGCTGCCTCGACCGGCCACGGGTTCATCCGCTCCTCCCAGTTGGCGTAGTCGCGATTTGTCACTTGCAGCGCGATCGGGCCTCCCAAAGTCCGGCCGTGGCGGACGCCACCCATCACCTCGACCCGGTCGCGCTCGATCTTCATCCGCCCCCCGCGCCCGTGCCCGAGCTGGCGCCGGGCGAGGTCGCGGTTGATCTGGTCCCGCTCGAGGCGCAGGCCGGCCGGCATCCCCTCGAGGATGCACGTCAAGCCGGGGCCGTGGGACTCCCCCGCGGTGGTCAGCCGCAACGACATGGCCGACGTAGGTTACGGAGCGGTCGCGGCCCGCCGTGGGTCCGCGCCTGTCCGCGTCCGTGCTATCCGCTGCCGGCGCCGTCCGCGGGCCCCGCCTGCTGCGCGTCACGCCCCGGCTCATACGTGCCGGCTCCGCCGCACCACGGACAGGTGACCTCATGCGGCGTCCCGCCGAGGCCGGAGATCAGCCGCCCGGTTCCGCGGCAAGGGGTACAGGTCGCCCGCGCATCATCTGAGGTGGCGCTCATCGCGTCCTACCATAGCCGCTGCTAGGAGCCTGGACGCGAGCCACGACGGCCAGCCAGAAGCGCGCGCACGCGCGCCAGGACCCCGCGCGTCCTGGGGTCGTCGGCCGGCGCGTCGGCACGGTCCGCAGCGCGACGCTCTGCGGGCCGCTCGCGCTCAGCTTCGCGGACGCGGGAGATCTCCTGCTCGCGGGGCCCGCTGTCCGGTTCGTGGACGGACATGCCTCCACCATACCGCGCGAGGGTCGCTCTACCGGCCTTGCGCGTCCACCGCGCGCCGCATCAACTCGGTCGGCGCCGGCCGGCCGGTGAACAGCTCGAAGCTGAGGGCTCCCTGACGCACGAGTAGCTCGCGACCGCCTACGACCGGGACGTGCCATGCTCGTGCTGCCTGCACCAGCGGGCTCTCGGCGTCTCCGTAGACGAGATCAACGACGCACTCGTAGTTCATCAGGCCATCGGCAGCGACCGGGATTGTCCTGAACGCATCCCCGCCGCCGCCGAGACCACTCGCGGTGCAGTGGACGAGCATATCCGCGGGCTCGGCTTGATCGACCGGCACGCCGCCCAGTTCAGCGGCCAGCGCGCGGGCGCGGCCGGGTGTCCGGTTCCAGATCCGGATCTCGCTCGCGCCGGCGTCAAGCAGCGCCCACACGACGGCTCGGGCGCTGCCGCCCGCCCCCAGCACCAGCGCGCTCCGGCCGGCCGGCGCGAATGGCAGCGCCGCGATCAGCGCGGGTGCGTCGGTGTTGTCGGCGACGATTTCGCCGCCGGCTTCGAACAAGAGCGTGTTGGCGGCGCCGATCTCCCGAGCGCGGGGCGTCGGTGCGCTGGCGAGCGCGAGAGCCGCCTGCTTGTGGGGGATCGTCACGTTGACGCCGCGAAAGCCGGCCTCGGGTAAACCCCGGACCGTCTCGGCGAACAACGCGGGCGGGACCGGCAACAGCTGATAGCGCCAGCGGGTGAGCCCCACCGCCTCGAGCGCGGCGTTCTGGATGGCCGGCGAGCGGCTGTGGGCGACGGGCCAGCCCACGACGCCAAGCCGGGTTGCCGAGCGCTGCACGAAGAGGGGTCCTAGGAGCAGCGTTCGGGCGAGCGGCCGCCCCGCGCGCTGCGCGCCTGCTGGTACTTCGCCTCGTCAGCCAGGAACTGGTTGTAGCCCGACTCGAAGACGCTCGACCCGTTGCCGCACACCTTCGCCACGAAGTACAGGAAGTTGGTCACGGCCGGATGCGCGGCAGCCTGGATCGCGGCCAGTCCAGGATTGTCGATCGGGGTCGGCGGGAGACCCTTGTGGATACGGGTGTTGTAGGGCGAGGGCGAGCTCAGCTGCGATTGGGTGAGCGGCTTGGTGTAGTTGCCGGTGGCGTAGCGTGTGGTGGCGTCGATCTGAAGCGGCATGCCGAGCCGCAGCCGGTTGTAGATGACCGACGCGACCAGCGGCTGGTCATGGGCGGTGGCGGCCTCGGCCTGGACCATCGAGGCGACGATCAGCACGTCGTAGGGCGTCAGGTGCTTGCTCCGTGCGTAGGCGAGGTTGACGCCCGCGAACTCCTGACGGAACGTGCGCAGCTGATCGCCCACCAGCTTCTGGACGCTGATCGGCTCGACCAGCTGGTAGGTGTCGGGGAACAGGAAGCCCTCGAGATCGGGCGTGTCGCGGGGCGCCCCGTAGACGGCGAAGTTGATGAGCGGCGAGCGGCGCGTGGCGGCGGAGTAGCTGCCCTTCACCCCCTGCGCGCGCAGCAGCGCGTTGATCTGTGCTCGCGTCCTGCCCTCGATGATCGTGATGTTCGTCGTCTTGGCCGCCGGCGGCGGCGTCGTGAGAATCTTCAGGACCGCACCGTAGGTCATTCCCTGCTGGAGGTGATACGTGCCGGCCAGCAGGCTGCCGCGCTGCCCGGCCAGCATCGCGCGTAGCTCGAAGAACAACCCCGACGGCACCACCCGGTCGTTGGCCAGCTCGTCGCCGATCTGCCGCGCGTTGGCCCGCGCCGGCACCGTCACCGTCACGTTCCCGTGGGGCGAGCCGTGGAAGGGTTGGAACAGCTGGACCAGGAACCAGATCAGCGCGACGCCCAGCGCCAATGGGAGCAGGGCGAAGATCCGCCCGATCCACGAATGCTTGCGTGGCGGTCGCGCCGGTCGCCGCCGCGGCGGCGCCTTGCGGCGGTGGGCGCCGGCCGCGGGTCGCCCGCGCTGGGGCCCGCGCCGCGCCTGCTCTGGCTCTTCGGCCGTGCGCTCAAAGCCGTCAGCCATCCGCCCCCTCCGGCGTGCGGACGGCGGCATCCGTCCCCCGCGCTCCGGCACCTGGCTGGCTCGCCAGCCACCCCTCCAGCAAATGCGCGGCGGCGCGAGAGTCCTCGGCCGCGCGGCCTCCGGTCCGTTCGGCCAAGCGGGTCGTGAAGCGCTCGTCGTAGAGCTCGACCGGCACCGTTAGCTCGCGCTCCAGCCTAGCCGCGAACTCGCGGGTCTCGGCCGTCTGGGCCGAGTCGCGGCCGGAAAGCGAGAGCGGAAGCCCCACCACCACCCGATCGGCGTCGAGCTCGCGGACCAGCGTGCGCAGTCGCGCCCGCCCGCGCCGCGACAGCGGCGCACGGACCGGTTCGATCGGGAACGCGAGCACGCCGGTGGGGTGTGAGACCGCACACCCGCACCGCGCCCGGCCGTAATCGAGCGCTAGCACGCGCATGACCTTATACGCTGCGCCGCAGGCGGGTCACGCCCCCAGCGCGGAGTCGATGGCCTCTCGAGCGGCCTCGAAGGCACGCGGGAGCCCGGCGGGATCGCGGCCGCCGGCACGAGCCAGGGTGTCACGTCCTCCACCGCCGCCACCGACCTGCGCCGCGGCCAGCTTGACGATCTGCCCGGCGCGGACGCCCCGCGCGACCAGGGCAGGCGCGACGCTCGCCACTAGATCGACGCGGTTCTCGCCGGTGCTCCCGAGCACAATGGCCGCGTCTCCCAGCTTGTTCTTCAGGCGGTCAGCGACGTCGAGCAGCCCCTTGCCGTCGAGCGATTGCACCTCGCTGACCAGCACGCGCGCTCCGTCGCGGTCGATCGCGGCGGCGGCCAGGCGATCGAGATCGACGACCTCCTCGGTCGCAGTCCGGCGTGCGGCCCGATCGAGCGCGCGCACCCGCGAGCGCAGCTCGGCCACCTCCTCGGCCACTCGCTCGGGCGGAACGCGAAGGCTCCGTCCGGCCGCGGTCAATGCGCGGTCGTGGCGGCGCATCAGCTCGACCGCCTCCGCCCCGGTGATCGCCTCGATGCGGCGCATGTTGGCCGCGCTCGAGCCCTCGCTCAGTACCTTGAACAGCCCGATCTCGGCCGTGTTGTGCACGTGCGTCCCACCGCACAGCTCGCGTGAGAAGGAGCCGTCGCCGACCTCGACCATGCGCACCACGTCGCCGTACTTCTCCCCGAACAGCGCCATCGCACCGAGATGCCGCGCCTCCTTAAGCGTCGTGGTGAGCGCGCGGACCGGCTGCGCCGCGAGGATCCAGCGGTTCACCTGTTCCTCGACGTCGTCGAGCTCCTCTCCAGTCAGCGCCTTTCCGTGGGTGAAGTCGAAGCGCAGCTTGTCAGGTCCGACGTACGAGCCGGCCTGTCGGACATGCGTGCCCAGCCGCTGGCGCAGCGCGGCGTGGAGCAGGTGCGTCGCGGTGTGGTTGCCCTCGGTGGCGTGCCGGGCCGCCCAGTCGACGTACGCGCGCACACGCTCGCCGGCCTCGATCGTGCCCTGTTCAGGAATCACCGCGACAATCTGGTCCTCGCCGATGCGCAGGACGTCCTCCACGCGCGCGCGGCAATCCCCGCTCAGGCACTCGACGTAGCCCGAGTCGGCCACCTGGCCCCCGCCGGTGGCATAGAACGGCGACTCGACCAGCTTGATCAGGAACCGGCCGTTCTGTCCCGCCGCAGCGCCGATGGTGGTCTCGCGGTCGGTCGTCTCGTAGCCCACGAACTCGGTGGCGAACCCGGCCTGGCCGGCTAACGCCTCGGCGCGCTGGCGAACCTCCTGGCCGGCGGCGAACCTGCCGGCGCTGGCCCGGGCCCGCTGGCGCTGGTCCTCCATGAGCACCTCGAACCCCTCCTCGTCCACGCCGAGGTCGTGTTCGGCGACCAGCTCGAGCGTCAGGTCGATCGGAAAGCCGTAGGTGTCGTGGAGGAGGAAGGCGTCGGACGCGGCGATGCCCTCGGCCCCCGTCGCGCGGGCGCGCTCGATGAGCTCGTCGAGGCGCTTCAGTCCGTACTCGAGCGTGCGCCCGAAGCTCTCCTCCTCGGACTCGAGCCACTTGCGCACGAGCTCCCGCTCGGTGACGAGCTCGCGATACTCGCCGCTCATCAACTCGGTGACCAGGTCGGCATAGCGGTTCAGGAAGCCGGCATCCAGCTCGAGCGAGCGACCATGCTGGATCGCGCGCCGCATCACGCGCCGCAGGACGTAGCCGCGATCCTCGTTCGAGGGGACGACGCCGTCGGCGATCAGGAAGGTCATCGCGCGGCCATGGTCGGCCAGGAGCCGCAGCGCCCGGTCGGTCGGGTAGTCCTGGCCGTAGCGCCTTCCCGACAGCTCCTCGCCCAGCGTGATCAGCGGCGCGAACTGGTCGGTCTCGAACACGGAGGGCTTGTCCTGCAGGATCGAGGCCAACCGATTCAGCCCGAGCCCGGTGTCGATGTTCTGCGCCGGCAGCGGCGTCAGTGTGTTGATCGGGTTCTGATCGAACTGCATGAACACGAGGTTCCAGTACTCGAGGAACCGCTCGTTATCGCCGCCGGGCAGATCGTCGGGCTGGCCGAACTCCAGACCCCGGTCGAGATACAGCTCAGAGCATGGGCCGCACGGCCCAGTCGGGCCGGCTTGCCAGAAGTTCTCCGAGCGCTCGCACTCGACGATCCGCTCACGCGGGACACCGATGTCCAGCCACGCCTCGATCGCCTCCTCGTCCGGGCCGAGCCCCAGCTCGTGGTCGCCCGCGAACACCGTGATCCAGACCTTCTC
>JAFAZZ010000286.1 GCA_019239375.1 Solirubrobacterales bacterium
GCCCCCGATGACGCACGTGGGGCAGTCGGAAGCGAACGAGCTCGCGGGCGCCAGCGTCGTGACGATGTGGGCCCCCGGCGCCAGCACGTCAGGCTTCGAGATTCCGTCCTGGGTCGTACCGCGACTGGACCAACTGGCCTGGACATCGTCCCAGGTGGACGCCGTTCCGCGGTTGTCGCTTGCCCCCACGGTGATCACGTACGGATCGTTGCCTGGCGCGTACGACACCGCGTCCGGCGCGTTCCCCAGGTTTCCGGCCGCGGCCACGACGGTCATACCCTGGAGCCACGCCTGCTCGACGGCCGCATCGAGCGGATCGGTGGTGTAGGACTCGGCCGAGGTCGAGCGGAACGATAGATTGACGACGCGGATGTTGTAGTCGTCTCTGTGGTCGACGGCGAACTGCAGCCCGTAGATCGCATCGAGCGTCGTCGCCTCGCCCGAGTCGTCGGCCACCTTGACCGAGATCAGGTTCGCATCCGGAGCGGTGCCGGCGTATTGGCCGACGAGGGAATCATTCGAGTCGCGGTACCACCCGTTCCCCGCCACCAAGCCGGCCACCGCCGTCCCGTGACCATACGTGTCGCGGGCGGACGTGGCGTTCGGGTCAACCACCGCGGATGCGACCACCCGCGAATTCGAGCTCCCCTGCGACGTCTGGAAATCCGGGAGGTCACCCGCAATGCCGGTGTCGATCACCGCGACGCCGATGCCTGCGCCGGTGCTGCGATACCAGAGCCTCGAAGCACCGGTCGCCTGGTCGAACGAGGTAGCCAGCGTCCACGGCGTCGGGTTGCTGAGCGTGGTCTCTCGGATCACCGCGTTCAGCGACACCGCGTGCACCAGCGGGCTTGCCGCGAGCCGCCGGGCGGCGGCCGCGGGGACGCGTGCGGACAAGCCGTTGATGATGTGAAGGTCCACACCGGGCTGCCCGCCCAGCGACCGCACCAGCGCCCGCCCCTGCGCCGCGTCGACGCCCCGTTTGAGCTGGACGATCACCTCTTCTCCTCGTCCCGGCTGGATGGCTGACGCCCGCGGCGGCGCTACGAAAGTGGCTGCGGCCAGCAACGCCGCCGCGATGGCCATGACCGTCCGCGCTCGGGTGCGCAGTCCTCGCCTGGACGAGGTGCAGGCGTCATGGGTCGCAGGCACATCGTCAAAACGGACGGATCAGCCCGAAACTTTCACGTGGTCGAGAAAGATCCTCGAAGTACCCCGCGGGCGCCCCGCACGTCGTAGCGCCGGCGCCGTGACGAGCCCGCGGGCGCCCCGGACGTCGTAGCGCCGCGCCGTGACGAGCGACCGGGTCGATGCCGGCCCGCCGTCAGCGTAGCGCCGGCAAGACCGATCGCGTTTAGCATCGACAGCCGTGGCCGCCGGCGACACAGCAGCGATCTCGAACCGTCCGGGTGTACTCACACGCGCGCCGTCGGGCGGGCTCGTGGTGGGCGCGATCGCCTCAGTGCAGTTCGGCTCGGCCGTCGCCGCCACTCTGTTCGCGCAGATCGGGCCCGGCGGGGCAGTCTGGCTGCGCCTGCTGTTCGGGACGGTCATCCTGCTCGCGCTCTGGCGGCCGCGCATCCGGGGGCGCACTCGACGAGAGCTGCTGCTCGCGGCGCTCTTCGGGCTCGTACTGGCGAGCATGAACTTCAGCTTTTACTCGGCCGTGCACCGGATCCCGCTGGGCATCGCCGTCACGCTCGAGTTCGTGGGGCCGCTGACGGTGGCGCTCGCCGGTTCGCGCCGGGCGTCCGACCTGCTCTGGGTGGCGCTCGCGGCGGCCGGCATCCTCGCCCTGACCCGCGGCGGAGCAGGCCACCTCGACCCGGTCGGCGTCGTCCTGGCCCTGCTCGCCGGCGCCTTCTGGGGCGCCTACATCCTGGTCAATGCGCGTGTGGGTCGCGCCTTTGAGGGCGGGGCCGGTCTCGCGCTAGCCATGTGCGTGGCGACGCTGCTGATGACTCCGGTCGGGCTCGCGCAGGGTGGCTCGCACCTGTTGGAGCTCCGGTCGCTCCTGCTCGGCGGCGTCGTCGGAATTCTCTCCTCGGCCATCCCCTACTCGTTCGAGATCGAAGCACTCAGGCGGATCAAGACCTCGGTGTTTGGCGTGCTGATGAGCATCGAGCCGGCCATGGCGGCCGTGGCCGGCCTCATCGTGCTCGGGCAGGGACTGGCCGCGCGCGAGTTGCTCGGCATCGCGCTGGTCGTGGCCGCCTCGGTCGGCGCGGCCCGAGGCGGTCACGAAGCGCCGATTGCCGTCTGACGCCGTGGCGGCCCCTGTCTGATGGTTGCCCCGGCCCCGGCGCCCGACTGCCGCCTTCCGTTCAGTGACAATGCTTTCCGCTGTACGGTAGAGTGGTTCGATGGCTGAAACCGGTACTCGCGCAGTGGAACGGGCGCTGACGCTGCTTACGGCGGTGGCGCAGGACGGCGGTACGCTCAGCGAGCTCGCGCGGGCCGCCGAGCTCTCGCCCAGCACGGCATCGCGTCTGCTCGCCACGCTGGCCGGTCGGGAGCTGGTGCGCCGGGACGAGCACGGGCACTACCACGCGGGGGCGCGGCTGCGTGCCCTCGCGGCGGCCAGCCTGCGCCGGGACCCGGTGCATGAGCTGGCCGGGCCGCATCTCTCAGCGCTCGCGGGCGAGACGGGCGAGACGGCCAATCTCGCGGTGAGGGCCGACACGCGGCGCGTGGTCTACGTCCGGCAGGTCGCCGGCCCGAAGCTCGTGCAGACCGCCGGCTGGGTCGGACGCACGGTTCCCTGCCGCGGCACGGCGCTCGGAGCCGCGCTGCGGGGGGATGTCGGCACGCCAGGATTCGTCGCCCGGACGGGAGCGGTGGAGCCCGATGTGATCTCGATCGCCTCGCCGGTGTACGGCGCCGGGGGCGAGATCGTGGCGGCGATCAGCGTGCTCGCGCCGTCCTACCGCATGACGCCTCGCCGGGTTGAGGCTTGCGGGCGCGCGGTGGCGCGTCACGCTGCGGCGCTGTCGCGGGACCTGGGCGCGCCGGAGGCGGTGGCGGCGT
>JAFAZZ010000418.1 GCA_019239375.1 Solirubrobacterales bacterium
CGGCCTGAATGGGTCGGCCGCGCGTTCGCTCGGCTGGTTGGCCGCGGGTTCGCTCGGCTCGCGTCGGGGACGCCGAGCAGCTCGCGCGCCTGTTCGATCAGCTGGGGTATCCCCAGCCCGCGGACACCCTGCGCGGCACGCTCGAGAACACGCTGGACGATCCGCGTGCCGGCGTGCTCGTCGCCGATCGGGACGGTGTCCTCGTCGGAGCCGCGACCTGCTACTTCGTGCCGGTGGCACACGAGAGGCGTCCCTGGTGCCGGATCACCACCCTCGTCGTCGACGAGGGGCAGCGTCGCCGGGGCGTCGGGCGGATGCTGCTCCAAGCCGCGGAGAGAGCGGCCCAAGACGCCGGCTGCTCGCGGATCGAAGCCACCAGCGCGCTTCATCGAACCGGCGCGCACCGTTTGTACGAGCGACTCGACTACGGCCGCACCTCGGCGCACTTCCTCAAGCGTCTCTGAGAGGTCGGTGGCGAAGCTGGCGCCGGCGCAGTTGATGGGTGGCGGGTGGCGTCGGCGAGCAGCGCTGATGCTCCGGGATATGCCCGCTTCGGCAACCCCGTCTCACGGAACGAGGGCTCTATACTCATCCGCCCAGCAGCCCGAGCTGCCTGGGGAATCCCCCGCTGAGCAGGCGGGTTTTTTCTTCGTCCGGACCGCCGGAAGTCCCGGCGGCGCCCATCGAATACAGGTCTGCACCATGCCTAAGGACGTCATCATCACACCGGAGGGGCTCGCCAATCTGAAGGCGGAGCTCGATCACTTGACAACGACACGCCGGCGGGAGGTCGCCGCCCGGATCAAGGAGGCGCGCGAGTTCGGCGACATCTCCGAGAACGCCGAGTACGACGACGCCAAGAACGAGCAGGCGATGCTCGAGGCCCGGATCGCCACGCTGGAGGACAAGCTTCGCTCGGCCACGGTGATCGACCAGTCCGATCTCGGCACCGACGAGGTGCGCGTCGGGTCGGTGGTCCATGTCAAGGACGACGGCGGCAAGTCGACCAAGTACACGATCGTGGGTTCGGCCGAGGCCAGTCCCGCGGATGCCAAGCTGTCCAACGAGTCGCCGGTCGGTAAGGCGCTGCTCGGCCGCAAGCGCGGCGACGAGGTCGTGATCACCACGCCCAAGGGCGAGCGGCGGCTGAAGATCACCAAGATCGACGTCGAGTCCAAGTAAGGCCGACATGACCGAGCAGGCCGACGGCTCGGCGAAGCTGCTGGCGACGCGGCGCCGCAAGCTCGAGTCGCTGCGCGAGGCCGGGATCGAGCCGTTTCCCCACGAGTTCGACGGGGTCGAGCCGATCGCGGCCGCGCGCGCAGCGCATGAATCGTTGCGCGACGGCGAGGAGACCGATGTCCGCCACCGCGTCGCCGGCCGGCTGGCCGCTCGCCGCGGGCAGGGCAAGATGGCGTTTCTCGATCTGGTCGACCGGTCCGGCCGGATCCAACTCCAGGCCCGGGTCGACGAACTCGGGCCCCAGGGGATGGAGCGGCTGCTCGGCCTCGACCTCGGCGACCTGATCGGCGTTGACGGCGTGGCCTTCCGCTCCAAACGGGGCGAGCTGACGCTGCGCGTGGAGGCGTTCACGCTGCTGGCCAAATCGCTGCGGCCGCCTCCGGAAAAGCACCACGGATTGACCGACGTCGAGACCCGGTTTCGCCGGCGCGAGCTCGACCTGATGGCCAACGAGGAAGCCCGTGAGCTGTTCATCGTGCGCGCGCGGGTCATTTCCGCGGTCCGGCGTTTTCTGGACGGCGAGGGGTTCGTCGAGGTCGAGACGCCGGTGCTCCAGCCCCTTTACGGGGGCGCTGCGGCCCGGCCGTTCACCACGCACCACAACGCGTTGAATCGCGAGCTCTACCTGCGGATCGCCACGGAGCTCTACCTGAAGCGGCTGATCGTCGGCGGCCTCGAGCGGGTGTATGAGCTCGGTAAGGATTTCCGTAACGAGGGAGTGGACTCCACCCACAACCCCGAGTTCACGATGCTCGAGTGGTACGAGGCATACGCCGACTATGAGGACATCGCGGCGCGCTGCGAGCGGCTGGTGGCCTACGTGGCCTCGGAGGCGGGCTACTCCGGGGAGATCGACCTGGCGCCGCCCTGGCGGCGAGAGACGCTGACCAAGGCGATCCTGAACCGGACCGGGATCGACATCACGGAGCACGGCGATCGTGATGCTCTGGCTGAGGCCATGACGGTCCGGGGGTTGAACGTCCCGCCGGAGGACACCTGGCCGCAACTGGTCGACGAGCTGCTCTCCAAGCACGTCGAGTCGACCTTGATCGAGCCGACGTTCCTGATGGATTATCCGGTGGCGCTGTCGCCGTTCGCCAAACGCCATCGCTCGAACCCGAGACTGGTCGAGCGGTTCGAGGCCTACGTCGGCGGGATGGAGATCGCCAACGCCTTCACCGAGCTCAACGACCCCGATGAGCAACGCCGGCGTTTCGAAGAGCAGCGGGCCCTCGCCGGCGCCGGGGACGTGGAGGCCCAGCCCTTCGATGAGGCCTTTCTGGAGGCTCTCGAACAAGGAATGCCGCCGACCGGCGGGATCGGCATCGGCATCGATCGCCTGGTCATGATTCTGACTGGGCGTCATTCGATCCGGGAAGTGGTGCTGTTTCCGGCGATGCGCGATTGATTTCTTGGTCGGTGCGCCATGGGAGCCCGTCTGGACCCCCGGGCTTCGTCGGGTGAATCCCTCGCGAGGGGTAAAGGACGCGAGGGGATCCAGCCGGGCCACCCAGGCGCCCTTCCGCCGACCGACGCGATCGCCCTGGCACTATTTCGATCGAATTAGTGCCCCGAATCGGCGCAGCGCGCAGGCGGTCGATGCCCGGCCGCCCCCCGCCCCAACGGGCCGGGAAAGCCACGGTGGCGGGGCGAAGCGGCTGCCGGTCCCGGGCGGGCTCGCTTGAGGGCCTGGGCAACCCGTTGGGTGCGCGCCGAGCTGCGCTGCCGCGGCTGGCGCCGCCAATCGGTGGAGCGTGGGAGGGCTCCCCGTCCCGGACCCCCTCGCGTCAAAACGACCTGCAAACACGGTACGAGTGCCGGGCGCGGGGGTCCGGACGGGAGGCCCTTCCCACGCATGAACGTCTCGTGAACTGGCGCAATGCCGCGAACCGAGGCGTGAGAGGCTTGCATGGGCGTTGGTAAACTCGCTTATGGCCCGAGAAGAACGAGACCGTTGCGCTCATCAAGCGGCGTCGGATAGCCGATTAGGTGGGTAGAGACGGAATCGTCGGTGTCCCCGCAACCGCCAACTACCATGTAA
>JAFAZZ010000549.1 GCA_019239375.1 Solirubrobacterales bacterium
GACGTGGCGATCGAGGGGCGCAACGCGCTGCTGATCACCCCGACCGACGTCGGTGATGTGGCCACGGCGCTCTCGCGGCTCGCCGAGGATCCCGCGCTCCGGGAGCGGATGGGCGCCGAGAGCGTGGCCATCGATCGCGAGACCGACGGGCGCGAGGTGGACGCGTTCGCTCGGGCGGTCCTGGCGGCCTCGCGGCGCCGGGGCCGAATCCGTCCGCCCGCTCCTCCCGTGCAGTCCGCCGACCTCTACGCGTCGAGCAGCGCCGGCAGCACCTCGGCCTGAATCCGCGCCACCGACGCCTCCGGGCGGTACGGCGCCAGCTCGGCCCGCGCCGCGACCCGGTACGCGCTCAGGCGGTCGTCCGGCGTCGCGAATGCGATCTGGAGCGCGCGGGCGAGCGAGGCCGCGCTCCGCTCCGCCGCCACGAACTCGGGGCTGAGCGAGCGGCCCAGGGCGAGCGCCGGGAAGGGACCGCCAGCCGGCGCGCACACCAGCGCCGCCCCACGGTCGAGCGCCTCGAGCGGCGCGATGCCGAAATCCTCCCACTCGGCCGCGCTGACAAAGACGCGGGCGCGGGCCAGCAGGTCCCGGAACGCCGGCTGGGGCAGCATGCCCACCAGCTCCGCGGTGCGTGGCAGGGTGATCCCGCGTCGGGCGAGGAAGGCGGCGGCGCGATCCGGCGCGAGGCCGGCGATCAGCAGCCGTACGCCGGGCAGCGCCGCCTGCTCCCAGGCCGCGCAGAGCAACGGGAGGCCCTTGGCCTTCGGGTCCGGCGTGTAGCCCACGCAGAACGGCTCGCGCACGTGGCTTGGCGGCGGCGCGGCCGGGATCGGCGGAGGCACCAGCACCGAGGGGGCAGCGGCGGCCGGGAGCGCCTCCAACGTCCCCGGGCTGTGGGCCATGAGCATCCGGGCGCGAGCCAGCTGCCGGCGCTCGAGCAGGTGGAGCGGCCAGTTCAGGGCGCCCGGGCGATTGAGCCGGGCCGGGGAATCCAGCCACACCGCGAAGGGCACGCCCGGATCACCGATCGCGAATGCGGCGGTCGTGGTGGAGATCACCAGCGCGCGCGGCAGGTGGGCACTCACCCCGGCCCGGAGCGCCCGCCGGGCGGCAATCGCCTCGACGAGGTCATTGACCGGGTAGCCGCGTCTGAGCGCATTGGTGAGGCCGATTCGGGTGCCGACGGCGGCAACAGTGGCGCCGGCCGTGCGCAACATGTCGACAAGCTGCGCGTCGGACAGCCGCAGGCCCCGGGTGGTGCCGAGCGACACCACGAGAACGTCGACGCGATCGCTCACGGCTGGGTCGGGGCCCGTGTGCGGCGCGCCGCGAGCGCCTCGCGGTACGCGGCGACGGTCTCGACCCCGCACCGCTCCCAGGTGAAGTTGGCCGCCACGGTCTCCCGCGCCGCCGCGCCCAGCCGCGCCAGCTCCGCGCGATCGACGGTCAACCGATCGAGGACGGCCGCGAGCGCAGCGGGATCGTCGGGTTCGACCAGCACCATCCCCTGGCCGGCGGCGGCGATGTCCTCGGGGCCACCCTCCCCGCGGCTACCGATCGCCGGCAGCCCGGCCGCCATCGCCTCGACGAAGGCCACGCCGAACGGCTCCTCCACTCCCGGCATCACGAACAGGTCGCATGCCGCGGCCCGCGCGACCGCCTCCGGGTTCGGCAGCTGACCGAGGAACCGCACCCCGTCGGCCACCCCGAGCTCGTCCGCCAGCCTCTCCAACCCGGGTCGGCAGGGGCCGTCGCCGATCACCAGGTACTCGGGCCGGTGCGCCGGGTCGAGGCGGGCCAGCGCCCGCAGCACGACATCGTGGCGCTTGCGCGCCACCAGGTGCGCCACCGTGACGAGGCGGATCGGGCCGCCCGAAGGCGAAATCGCCGGCGGCCGGAGGTCGGCGCCCAGGTGCACCACGCGGGCCGGCAGCGGGCGCGCCGCGATCTCCCGGCACCGCCGCGCCGCCCACGTGCTGTTGGCGAGCACGAGATCCGCTGCGGCCATCGCGGCCTTGCAGGCGCGCCGTCCCACCGAGCTGCTCTCCGGCACGTGGATCATGTCCGGGCCGTGGCCGGAGACGACGAACGCCGGCCCACCGGCCCTGCCCTGCCTGATCCAGCGCGCGGCCCCGTGTCCCGCGGGCGCCAGGCAGTGCGCGTGCAGCACGTCGAAGCGCCACCGCGCGTACAGCCCGTCGAGCGCGCGGCGCAGCGGCGGCGCCATCCAGTAGCCCCAGCTGCCGTAGGAGACCGGGCGCGGCGGCGCCACGAACGGGACCGGCGCGACCTCGAGGCCGTCCAGCGTCATCGGCCTGAGCGATGTCCGGGCCCCCTCGATCCAGCGGCCGAGCGGGGCAAGGGCCGGGGGAACACCGAAAAGCCCGCGCGCGACAGTCAGCGGTGGGATTGGCCGGCGCAGAGCGATGACCCGCACCTCCGCGCCGGCGTTACGCGCCGCGACCGCCTGCCGGTGCGCCCAGACGCCCAGCACCGGGTCTCCCGGCGACGGGTACCACTCGGCTACGACGGCGACCCGCACTACTGGCCGACGGAGAAGAGCGCCTCGAGGTCGTGGCGCGAGTACACCTCGAAAGCCACCATCGTGTGCGTCCGGGCCACGCCGGGGAGCTGCGAGATATGACCGGTGACCACCTTCGCCAGCTGTTCGGGCTCGCGCAGGCGCAGCACCGCGACGAAGTCCCACTCGCCGGTCACCGAGTACGCCTCGGCCACGCCCTCGAGGTCCGCGAGCTCGCCGCCGAGCGTGGCCAGCGCCGAGCGGTCCGCCTGGATGAGGACGATCGCGTGGGTCACGCGGAATGCGATTGGCTGGGATCGAGCACGACCACGTTCGAGCGCGTGGCCGACTCCACGTCGGACTTGAACGCCTGGGCGTCGGTCTCGATCGGCGGGAACGTGTTGTAGTGACAGGGGATCACGGTCTTGGCCCCGACCAGCTCCGCCGCGTCGACGGCGTCCACGCGGTCCATCGTGTAGTGGCCGCCGATGCACATCAGCGCGATGTCGATCGGGTGGCGCTTGCCGACGAGCTGCAGGTCGGAGAACACGCAGGTGTCGCCGAGGTGGTAGACGATCGTGTCGTGGAAGTTGATGAGCAGGCCGGCCGGCGTGTTTGCCGTCCCCTTCGGAGTGGTCGAGGTGTGCCAGGCCGGCACCAGCTTGACCCAGCCCCAGTCGAACTTGACCGTGCCGCCCATGTTCGGGTCGAACGCGTCGAGCCCCTCTCCCTCGAGCTCGCGGGCGATCTCGACGATCGCCACCACCGGTGCGCCGGTCCGCTTGGCGATGGCCACCGTGTCCCCGAAGTGGTCGCCGTGCCCGTGGGTGAGCAGGATCGTGGTGGCGGCGGCGTCATCGGCGCTGATCGCCGCTTTGGGGTTGCCGCTCAGAAACGGGTCGATCAGAACCGTGGTGTCTCCGTCGGCCAGCTCAAAGCAGGCGTGCCCCAGAAAGCGCACTTCCATCTCGTCTCAATCCTCCTCCGTCGTTTGCCGTTGCCCCGCCTGCGGGCCCGCGCCGAGCTCGCGCGCCAGCTCGAAGCCGACGGCGACCCCGACCAGCATCCCCAGGCGGGTCTCCTCGGCCAGCATGGTTCGCACCGCGCGCACCCGCTCGCCGACATCATCATGCCCGGCCGCTTCCCGGACCGCCTGGTTGTGGCCCAAATCGAACCATCCACCCTCCTCGAGCGCGGTGGCGAGCACCCGCTGGAGCGAGGGCGCGTTGCGCACGACCAGGTCTTGAGCGTCGCGCAGTCGCTCCGGTTGGGCAATCGCTGCGATCGCTGCCTCCAGCTCGGCGTCGGTGTAGGCGCGGTCGACCACGGGGCGCTCCGGATCATACGTGCGGGGCTCCGCCCAGGGTCGCAGCGACCGCTACCGCTCGCCGGCGAGCGCGAGCGGCAGCCCGATGAGGATCCCTGCGGCCGCGCCCGTCGCCGCCGAGATCCAGCTCGCGCCGGGCGCGGCCAGCGGCATCAGCGCCACCACCACCGCGATCACCGCAGTGCCCAACAGGTCACCCTCGATCTCCTCCCTCGCCCGCAGCGACAGGAGATCCGGGATCGCCCACGCGACGAGCAGCGCGAGCGCGCCGCCGTTGCCGCCGAGCGCGATGGGGAGCGTCGAGTCCGCGGCGGTGATGGCAGCGCCACCGATCGCCCCGAGAGCGAACAGGGTCAGCACCACGATCGGGCCGTGCCGGCGCTCGATCAGCCAGCCGTAGATGGCGATCGTGCTGAGTGCCACGAGCGCGTAGCCGGTGTTGATGTATGTGAACGGCGCCACCAGCAGCCGCCACCATAGGTGGGTGCCGAACTGCTGCCACAGCTCGATCGCGTGCGTGCTGCCGACGAGCGCCGCGCGCCAGAGCAGCGTCCCCGCGAACCCGGCCAGGATCAGCGCGATCGTCGCGTACGGACGCGCCTCGGCGCGGATCCCGGGGATCTCGCCCCGTCGCAGCCGGGGCAGCGAGGGGCTCGGCGAGCGCCGCTTACGCTCGGTGACGCGGCCATTGCGGTCGAGCTTCGGGGCCCGCTTGCGCAGCCGGCTGCCGCAGTACGGGCACTCGGTGATGTAGGGGCTGACCTCGGACTGGCAGTTCTTGCAAATCACGAACAGGTCCGGGCCGCCAGTGCTCATCGCTGGATCGATTGTATGACGGCGGCGATCCCAGCAACAGGTTCCGGGTTCTCGGGGGAACACGTCGTGGGCGATCCCGGGTATTCGGAGGCGGACAGCTGTCTACGCCGCGGTGGCGGCCACGATCTCGGCCATCACCTCGCGCAGATCGTGGTTGGCCTCGTAGACCACGACCTGACGCGCGGCACCGTTGCCCCGGTCGAGCAGGTCCCGCACCGCCTCGAGCTCGTTCAGCGAGCCAAGGTCCTGACAATGCTCGCCCATCCGGTCCAACAGCCGGCGCGCGAGCGCTCGGGCGGTGACCCGGTCCCACCGGGGCAGGTCGACCAGCTCGCCGTCGAGCCCGTGCCGAGCCGCCAACCACTTGTTCTCGTCGAGCATCTCGAACGGGTAGCGCGAGAGGCGCTTGCCAGCGTCGAAGTGCTCGGCCAGCTCCTTGACCAGCCCGTGGACGAGCGCGGCGAGGCCGAGCGTGTGCTCCACGCGCGTCTGCGAATCCATGACGCGGATCTCGACCGTGCCGAAGTTCGGATGGGGCCGCACGTCGTGCCACAGATAGGTGTAATCCTCGATCACCCGGGCGTTGATCATGAACTCGATCCGCTTCTCGTAGTCCTCCCAGCCCTTGTAGGTGGGCGGGATGCCCACGCGCGGGAAGGCGCGGAAGATCGGGGTGCGGGTCGAGGCCAGACCGGTCGCGTCGGCTCGCCAGAAGGGCGAGTTGGCCGACAGGCCGAGCAGCACGGGAATATGCACGCGCATCCCGTTGGCCACGTGGATCGCCTTGTCCGGATCGTCCAGACCGACGTGGACGTGCACCCCGAAGATCAGCTCCTGGCGAGCGACGAAACGCAGGGCCGAGACCAGGTAGCGGGGCCGGGCCACGATCCGCTGGTCCTCCCACATCGCGAACGGGTGCGTGCCGGCCGAGCCGATCGTCAGGTTCTTGCGGGCGGCGGTCTCACGGACCTGGGCGCGCAGCGCTCTCAGCTGCTCGCCGGCTTCGGCCGTGTTCGCGCACGGCCCGGTCGCGACTTCGAGCACCGACTCCATCAGTTCCGGCTTGATCTCGCCCGCCGGAGACGGCTCGAGCAAGCTCTCGATCGCGTTGACCAGCTCGAGCGACTCGGCGTCGAGGATCATCAGCTCCTCCTCGATCCCGATCGTGTACGGGTCGCCCCGAAACTTGTGCTCCATCGCGCGCCAGGGTAGTCCTAGACTGGGACATAGACGACCTAGACTGGGACACAGACGATTTCCAGATAACGAAGGGACAATCACATGGCGCTCGGCTACGACGGCAAGCTCTACATCCTGGCCTTCGATCATCGGGGGTCGTTTCAGAAGAAGATGTTCGGGATTGAGGGTGATCCGACGCCCGAGGAGACCGAGAAGATCGCCGATTCGAAGCACTTGATCTTCGAGGGGATGCTGAAGGCGGTCGAGCAGGGCGCGGAGGCGGGGGCGACTGGGGTGCTGGTCGATGAGCAGTTCGGCTCTGACATCCCCGAGCAGGCGCGCGAGCGTGGCCTGAAGCTGGCCATGCCGGTCGAGAAGTCCGGCCAGGAGGAGTTCGATTTTCAGTACGGCGATGAGTTCGGCGCGCATATCGAGCGCTTTGATCCCGATTTCGTGAAGGTGCTGGTGCGCTTGAACCCGGATGGGGATAGCGCGATGAACGAGCGCCAGCTCGGGCGCTTGAAGCGCCTGGCCGATTGGCTGCACGAGCATGACCGGAAGTTCCTGTTCGAGTTGCTGGTACCGGCTACCGATGAGCAGCTGGCCAGCGTGGGGGGTGACTCGGATCGCTATGACGCGGAGCTACGGCCCGAGTTGATGCGCCGGGCGATCGAGGCGAGCCAGCACGCCGGGGTGGAGGTTGACGTTTGGAAGATCGAGGGGGTCGATGAGCAGTCGGATGCGGCGATGCTGGCCGAGCAGGCACGCTCGGGTTCGGGCCGCGAGGGCGTTACGTGCGTGCTGCTGGGGCGCGGCGCGTCGACCGAGATAGTGGAGCAGTGGCTGCGTGAGGCTGCCCCGGTCGACGGGTTCATCGGGTTCGCCATAGGACGCTCGATCTGGTGGGACGCGCTCAAGGGCTTTTTGAGTGGCGACCTCGAGCGCGACGCCGCGGCCTCCCAGATCGCCGAGAACTACCTGCACTTCGTGCGCGTGTACGAACAGCAGGCCGTTCACTGATCCAACAGCAGCCCGTTCACTGATCGAACGGCAGGCCGTTCACTGATCGAACAGCAACCCGTTTGACTGAACCCCGGCGCGTCAAGACCGCGCGGCAATTACTGCTGGAATTTGACGAGTGGCTAGGGTGTCTGCCGCGGGCTCGCCGCGATGACACCGGGGGTGTTTCGGCGAGCCGGTGGCGTCTGGCTTGCGCGGACTGCCGAGCTTATCGGCGTGAGAGGCCGCTAGTTACATAACGCGGGCCGACGCTGCTTGGTAGGCTCGCGGCCGATGGCGATGAAGATGCGCCAGAGCCTCGCGGAGCTCGAGCAGGAGTTTCGGCAGGAGATGCAGCTGGACCGCAGCCGCAGCCAGATGATGTGGCGGCGCGCGAGATCACGCACGCGAAAGCGCGTGCGTGAGCGCGAGCGCAAGCGCAGCTCGGTGCGCTTCTGGGTGCTCGCGCTCTCACTCGTCGCCACCGCGGTCGCCGTGACGATCGCTATGTTCGAGACGCTCTACTACCTCCTGGGGTGACGCCGACTCGCGCTCGCGGCAGCGGGTGGTGTCTGACTAATTGCTCTCCCCGAGACCCCGCAGCGCCGCGTCGACCTCCTCGCGGGCCCCTTTGCCCGCGCCGAGGCGCTCTTGCTGGATCTCCAGATATACCTCCTTGCGAAAGACCGGGATGTCACGTGGCGCCTGAATCCCGATTCGCACCTTCTCGCCCATGATCGCCAGAACGGAGACCTCAATGTCGTCGCCGATCATGATGCTCTGGTTGGACTTGCGGGTGAGTACCAACATTTGGGATGTGCCTCCCTGCTCGCCTGGTCGCCGACCGTGGACCGGAACACCCCTGATCCACGGGCCGCCGGTCCGAACGGCCAGCATAGCGTGTGCCATCTGATCCACACAACCCAGCAGCCATCCGTTCGGCGGCACGTGTCCACACGTCGAACGAGCGCCGTGCCGCCGCCCTCCAGCCGTTGCCTGTACTAGTCTCCGCGCCGACATGGCTCGTCGATCGCTAAGACCTGAACTCAACCGGATCCGCGCCTGGGTTCGCCAGGGGCGGACCGACGCGTGGATCGCCCATCAGCTCGAGGTGACCGTCCAGCAGATCCAGGCCTTCAAGCGCGAGCAGGGCCTTGAGCCCGACGGCGACCCCGACGCCGGCCTGGGCGTTGACTTCGACGACGAGATCGACCTCCGGGCCGAGGACGACGCGCTTATCGCCGCCGAGCTCGAGGCGGCCGAGGCGCGGCAGACCGAGCAGGAGGAGGACGAGGAGGGCGACGGAGACGAGGACGAGGAGGGTTCGCCGGGTCGGGCCCGGCGCCGGCGGGGTCGCCGCGGCGGCCGGCGGGGCGGGCGGCGCAAGCCCACTACGCTCGAGGCGACCTTTGACCACGGGGAGGAGGGCTACGGCCTCTGGCTCGACCCCGCCGTCCAGGACGACCCGATCTACGCCGAATACTGGGCCGGCCATCGTCCGGTCGAAGTCGCCATCGAGGAGGATCAGATCGTCATCCGCCGGGTGGGCGAGGACGACGCCGAGAACGACGGCGAGTAGCCGGCGCAGCCGGCCAAGTTGTTTTGGTGCGTTCCGTCCGCGCCGAGTGTGAGTGTGGCAACCGGCGATGAGGGATGCGTCGAATAGGTTAGGTTTTGTGGTGGGCGCCACAGCCTTGGCTCGCGGTGTTGTGGTGGGGGGCCGCAACGTTGGATCGCGGTGTTGTGGTGGGGGCCGCAACGTTGGATCGCGCGTGTCCACGTCGCCGGGGACCCTGTGAAACGCAGTAAGGCCATCCGCGCGAGAGTGCCTTTTGCAGCAAAGCCAGCCGCACACGGGCGCCTTGTGCACAATAAGCGTCGTGTACATGCTTATGTCGCCAAACCATCCGGTCAGCGCGGCGGTTTGGCGCGTTTTACATGCCGGCGAACGCGATCGCCACCGCTCCCGCGGCCCCGCTCAGCGCTGCTCCTCGCGCACGACGCGCGCCCCGCCGGCGTAATCGCTGGCCTCACGCACGTAGCGCGCGAACGCCGCGCCGCAAACGGTGGTCATGTCCCACGCCTCGGGCGTGCCCGGCGCGGCTCGGAGGGCGATGTCGAAGCACCAGTCGGTCCCTGCCTCGCCGTAGAAGCGCGCCAGTTCCTCGGTGGTGAACGTGCCGCCGACGCGCCGGCGCAGTTCAGCGACGATCTCATCGGTCACCCGCTCGAGCGCCGGCCGGATCGCCGGTTCGGCGTCCGCCAAGCGGCGCTGGCCCTCGCGCCACAAGCCGATCACGTCATCGAAGCGGAGCACCGCCATCCGGTTCGACTACCCCGCAGCCGGACCGGCAACCGCATCCGGCACTTGGCCGGCGCACGCTTCGCTTCGAGTTTCCGGAAGACCGCTTCGCGGGCGCCGGCAACCGCGACCGCCCAGCATCCGGCTGGGCGCTAATGATTCGGCAGACCCGTCACCTCGTACGGGTGCTCGCCCGGCCGCACCATCCCGAGCACCCGCGCATCGCGCAGGATCGTGGCTGGATCGTTGAGCGAGCGCTGCTGCGCCCGCAGCCAGGCGTTGTCGCGCGTGAGCTGGTGAACGATGGCGCGCTGGTGGGCGGCCTGGTTTCGCACCGCGAGGTAGGCCAGCGCCTGCTGCACGTACAACCCCGCGACGACGCACAGGACGACCAGCAGGCTGACCCGACCGATCCGGTCCCAGCGAACGCGCTCGCGCAGCGCGCGAGTCGGCACCCGCCGCGGCTTGGTAGGTGCCGAGCGACCAGGCCGGCGCGGTGACGCGGTTGCGGGACGGGCTGACGGCATCCGCTGCGGCCTTCGTTCGACGCGCGGAGGCTCCTTCCTTCTGCACCGACCCGTGCAGGCTCCTTCCTTCTGCACCGACCCGTGCAGGACGCTCGTTACGAGCGGAACGCGCTCCGCCCCGGATAGCGCGCGTCGGCGCCGAGCGCCTCCTCGATCCGCAGCAGCTGGTTGTACTTGGCCACCCGATCACTGCGTGACGGCGCACCGGTCTTGATCTGACCACAGCCGGTGGCGACGGCCAAGTCGGCAATCGTGACGTCTTCGGTCTCGCCGGAGCGGTGCGACATCACAGCGGTGTAGCCGTTCTCACGGGCGATGCGCATTGCTGCGAGAGTCTCGGTCAAGGTGCCGATCTGGTTGACCTTGATCAGGATCGAGTTGGCCACGCCGGCGTCGATCCCCCGCTGCAGCCGCTCGGTGTTGGTCACGAACACGTCGTCGCCGACGAGCTGCAGTCGGTTGCCCAGGCGCTGCGTCAACGCCGCCCAACCGTTCCAATCCTCTTCGTCCATGCCGTCCTCGATCGACAGGATCGGATAGCGATCGGCCAGGTCGGCCCAGTACTCGGTGAGCTGCTGGGCCGAGAGCGTCCGGCCCTCATGTTCGATCACGTAGGCGCCATCGCGATAGAGCTCCGACACTGCCGGGTCCATCGCGATCGCCACCTGGTCGCCGGGCACGTACCCCGCGGCCCCGATCGCCTCGACCAGCACCCCGAGCGCCGCCTCGTTGGAGGGAAGGTTCGGCGCGAACCCACCCTCATCCCCGACCGCCGTGGACATTCCGCGATCGTGGAGGGTCTTCTTCAGGTGGTGGAACACCTCAACGCCCATGCGGAGCCCGTCCCGGAAGCTGGTCGCCCCGACCGGCACGATCATGAACTCCTGGAAGTCGACGGCGTTATCCGCGTGCACGCCGCCGTTGACCACGTTCATCATCGGCACCGGAAGGACATGAGCGCTTTCCCCGCCCAGGTAGCGCCACAGCGGCAGCCGCTCCTCCGCCGCGGCGGCGTGGGCGGCGGCGAGTGACACGGCGAGAATCGCATTTGCACCCAACCGCGACTTGTTCGGCGTCGCGTCCAGCGCGATCAGCATGCGGTCCAGGGCGGCCTGGCTCGAGGCATCCTGGCCGCGCACCGCGGTGGCGATCTCACCGTTGACGTTCTCGACCGCGCTCGTCACGCCCTTGCCCATCCAATCCGAGCCGCCGTCACGCAGCTCGGTGGCCTCGAACTCGCCCGTCGAGGCGCCCGACGGCACCGCGGCTCGTCCCCACGCGCCGGAGCGCACGCTGAGCTCGACCTCGACCGTGGGGTTGCCCCGGCTGTCGAGGATCTGTCGGGCGTGTACGTGCTCGATCTGGCTCATGGGGCTCCTTGACTCAGGCGCGCGCGGGCGTAGTAGGCGAGCTGCTCGTCGGGAGCGAGATCGTCCCAGCTATGGCCCTCGGATGCTGCCAGCTCGCTGCCGGCGAGGACCCGACCCTTGAAGCGCTCCGCCGCCGCCCGCAGGGCGAGCTCCGGATCAACCACCAGCTTGCGCGCCACGTTGACCACTGCGAACAGCAGATCGCCCAACTCGTGAAAGCGCTCCTCAGCCGAGCCGGCCGCCTCGAGCTCTTCCAGCTCGTCGCGGACCGACTGGATCGGACCCTCCACCCCGGGGAAGTCGAACCCGCTCGAGGCGGCGCGCCGCTGGAGCTTGCGGGCGTAGAGCGGCCCCGGGAGGTTTTCCGGCACCTCGGCGAACAGCCCCTGCTCACGCCCGGGCTCCGAGCGCTTGATCTGGTCCCAGTTGCGGCGAACTTCGGACGACGTTTCGGCTTGCACCTCGCCGAACACGTGCGGATGCCGGCGGATCAGCTTGTCGGTGACGTCGGTGGCCACCTGGGCCAGGTTGCCCGTCCCGCGTTCCTCGAGCAGCAGCGACAGGAAGTGGACCTGGAACAGCACGTCGCCGAGCTCGTCGATCATCTTGGCGTCGTCACCCCGCTGGGCCGCATCGGCCAGCTCGTAGGACTCTTCTACGGTGTGGGGGACGATCGAGCGCTCGTCCTGCTCGCGGTCCCACGGACACTCCTCCCGCAGCCGGCGCGTGATCGCGTCCAGGCGCGCCAGCGCGTCGGCGATCCCGGCGGGATCCTTCCGGTTCACCCGGTCGAGGTGCCGGTGGTGGCCGTCTTTGGCGCCTTGTAGCCCTTGCAATCGGCCATCGCGTACTGGCTGCGGCAGGCGGTCTGGCTGAGCCAGTTCTTCTTGGCCTGGTTGTCGATTGCCGTTTGCGCGTTTTGCTGCTGCTGGCTTGTGAGCTGCTGGCGGATCAGCGGCGTGGCCTGAGCGAGCGACTGGTGCGTGGCCGGCTTGATCTGAGTCACCTCGAACACGTAGTAGCCGAATTGCCCCTTGATCGGCCCGAGCAGCTTGTTCACCGGCGCCGAGAAGGCGGCGCTGGCCAGTGCGGCGTCCGCCTGCTGCTTGGTCACGCCGTTGAGCACCCCGCCGCTGTTCTTGGTCGTCGGGTCGGTCGAGTACTTCTTCGCCACCGCGCTCCAGCTCTGACCGGACTGCAAGGCCTGCTTGGCCGCCTGCGCCTGAGCTTGGTTGCTGGCTAGGACCACCCGCATGTTCCGCGACTCCTGTGTGCTGAACTGCGAGGAGTGACTGTTGTAGTAAGCCTGAATCTGAGCCGGGGTGATCGTCGAGTTTTGCTTGGCCACCAGCTTCTGCACGATCTCGTTGATCCGGAAGCGGAACAGGATGTCCTCCATCGTCTGCCCCGTCTGCTTTAGGAAGTTATTGAACCCGGCGGCGGTGGGGAACTGCTGGTTCTTGGCCGTGGCGAACGCGGTCTGCACCTGGGCGTCGGTCACCTTGACGCCGAGCTTGGCCGCGTCCGCCTGGTACCAGTAGGACTTGATGAGAAAGTCCATGACCTGGCTGGAAAGCGAGGTGAACAGCTGGTTGCAGTCGCTACGCAGCGTCTTCACCGGGGTCTTGGACAGGCTCGGGATCTCCTGGCGGACCTGGGCCACGCAGTTGTCGAAGTTCGGCGGGTCGTTGGGCACGATCACCGGCTGACCCGGGCTCTGAGCGGCCTGACTCTTAGCCGCGACGTACATCCAGTGGTTGAACGCCTGAGTGGTGATGGGGTTGCCGGCGACGTTGGCCACGGCATCGCCGGGCACGCTGCTGCCGCAGCCAGCCACGCCGATCGCGAACACAAAAAAGGCGCCAAGCGCCAGGAGGGAACTACGAACCTTCATCGGCCGACGATGGTAGCGGGGGTATCGCGGCCGCGGGGTGTCACGTGTGAAGAATGGGCTAAGAATGGGCCGCCTTTCGGCGGCATCCGTGACCGTCCCAAGAACGCCGAGCGAAGCGAGGCCCGCGACGCCAAGGCCGTGAAGACGCAGGCGGGCGGGGCCTAAGCCGCTTCTCGTGTCACCGCCAGCAGCACATCCGCGGCCTTCACGACCGCCGGGAAGCGCTGCACGGGATCCTCCGGCACCCGCACCGACAGCTGCGATTTCCCCGACTCGTACAGCGCCTCGGGGATCTCCTGACGTAGCCGCTTGGCCCGCACCGAGTCGAGCTCGATCGGCGTCACCGCGAGGCGCCCGTTGCGGAACGTCACCGCCCGCGCGCCGGCTTGGCCGAGCTTGATGCGCGCCTGCTGGAGGGCGATCAGGTTGCGCAGCGGATCGGGCAGCTCGCCGAAGCGATCCTCGAGCTCGTCGCGCAGCTGGACAAGGTCCGCGACTTCGCGGGCGGCGGCGATCCGGCGGTGCACGTCCACTTTGGCCTGCTCGTAGGGGATGTAGTCGGCCGGTACGTAGGCGTCGACGTTGACGTCGAGGCGCACCGGCTCCCAGTCCTCCTCGGCGCCGGCGCCGTCGGTGGCCGCGGCCACCGCCTCGTCGAGCATCTGCATGTAGAGCTCGAAGCCGAGCGCGGCCACGTGCCCGGACTGCTCGTCGCCAAGCAGGTTGCCGGCGCCGCGGATCTCCAGATCGCGCATGGCAATCTTGAAGCCGGCGCCCAACTCGGTGTAGTCCGAGAGCGCTGAGAGGCGCTGCGCCGCGTCCGGGGTCAGCGCCGCCGCGCTCGGATACAGCAGGTAGGCGTACGCTCGCTCTCTCGAGCGTCCTACGCGTCCGCGGATCTGGTAGAGCTGAGCCAGCCCGAAGGTGTCGGCGCGCTCGACGATCAGCGTGTTGGCCTGAGGGATGTCGATGCCCGATTCGATGATGCTGGTGCACACGAGCACGTCGGCGTCGCCGCGGAGGAAGGCGAGCATGCGTTGTTCGAGCTTCCGTTCGTCCATCTGGCCGTGGGCGACCTCGAAGCGCATGTTCGGGCACAGCCCGCGCAGCCGCTCGGCTGTCTCGTCGATCGTCTCGATCCGGTTGTGCAGGAAGAAGGCCTGGCCGTTTCGTTGATGCTCGCGAATGAGGGCTCCCTTTACGAGCTCTTCGTCGTACTCGCCCACGTAAGTCTTGATCGGACGCCGGCCCTCGGGCGGGGTCTCGATCACGCTGATGTCCCGAATCCCGGCCATCGACATCTGCAGGGTGCGGGGGATCGGCGTGGCGCTCATCGAGATCACGTCGACCTTCAGCTTGAGCTGCCGCAGGAGCTCCTTCTGCTTGACCCCGAAGCGCTGCTCCTCGTCGACTATCAACAGGCCGAGATCCTTCGCTCTCACGTCGCGGGAGAGCAGACGGTGTGTCCCGATCAGGATGTCGACCTTTCCCTCGCCGAAGCGCTTGACGGATTCTCGTTGTTCGGCTGCCGGACGGAAGCGCGAGACGTGCTCGATCGTGATCGGGTAGCCCTTCAGGCGCTCGGAGAACGTGCCGTAGTGCTGCTGGGCCAGGATCGTCGTGGGCACGAGGAGCATCACCTGCTTGCCGTCCTGCACCGACTTGAACGCGGCCCGCAGGGCCACCTCGGTCTTGCCGTAGCCGACGTCGCCGCAGATCAGCCGGTCCATGGGGCGGGGCGCCTCCATGTCGGCCTTGACCATCTCGATCGCGTCGCGTTGGTCCGGTGTCTCGGCGAACGGAAAGGCGTCCTCGAACTCGCGCTGCCAGTCGGTGTCGATCGGAAAGGCGTGGCCCTCGCGGCGCTTGCGCTCCGCGTACAGGTTGAGTAGCTCGCCGGCCAGTTCCTGGGCGGCTCTTCGGGCCCGGGCCTTGATGGTGTCCCACCGGGTGCCGCCGAGCTTGGACAGCGGCGGGTGCACGCCCCCGGCACCCACATAGCGGCTGATCTTTGCCAGCTGGTCGACCGGAACGAACACGCGGTCCGAGCCGGCGTACTCGAGGTACAGGTAGTCGCGCGTGACCTGCGCCACCGTTTTGGTGTCGAACCCGGCGAAGCGCGCGATCCCGTGGTCCTCGTGCACGACGATGTCGCCGGTGCGCAGGTCGGCGAAGCTGCGCAGGACGCCTCTTCTACGGGTGCGTTCGGGTTGCTCGGGAGCGCGCCGGCGGCGGAACAGGCGGTGGTCTGGGATCACCGCCAGGTGGAACTGGGGGACGATGAAGCCGGTCTGGAGGCGCGCGTGGGCGAAGGTGATCTGCCCGTCGGGGGTGCCGGCGCCAGCGTCCAGCCAGTGGACTTTCAGGCGGCCGAGGTTGTAAGCGGCGCGCTCGCCCTCACCTCGGCGGGCGAACGCGACCACCGTGCGATAGCCCGAGCGCTGGAGCTTCTCGAGCTCGGGCTCGGCTTCCCTCAGGCTGCGGGCCTGTACGTCGGCCGCCTGGGCACGGAACGCGAACGGCTGGTCCTGGTCGATGCTCGACAGCCGGATCCGGGACCGGTCGTTGAGGGTGTCGGTGATCGTGTCGGCGTCGACGTAGAGATGGCGGGCGTCGCGGTCGCGGAACGCGGCGCTTACGTCCTGCCAGTGGTCAGCCAGCGCCGGCGCCACGTCCTCCTCGCCGGCGATCACGATCGTCGCGTCGCCGGGCGCCAGCTCGAGGAACGGGTGGAAATCCTCGATCGGCAACAGCTCGGCGATGTCCGGCCGGTCGGCCTCATCCTCGAGCGCGGCGATCTCGGCCAACTCGCGGTGCTCCTCGGCCAATTCGGCCGCCGGCTCGATCTCGACCCGGTCCGCGTCGCCGAGGGAACGCTGGGTGAAGGTCGAGAACCATCTGAGCGACTCGACTTCGTCGCCGAACAGGTCGATCCTGACCGCGCGGTCCTCGGTGGCCGGGAAGATGTCGAGCAAGCCGCCCCGGATGGCGAACTGTCCCCGGTCCTCGACCTGGTCGACGCGCTCGTAGCCGGCGGCCACCAGGTCGTGCGCCACCTCGTCGAGGTCGAGCAGGTCGCCGGGTCGTAGGCTGAACCCGTGGGGTCGTAGGCCGGGGTCCGGAACCTTCTCGGAGAGCGCCACCGCGCTGACCACCACGACCGGGGAGCCGGGGTGTGGCGAATCTTCCTTGCTATTGGAGGGAAATTCGCCACGCCCCTCGAGAAGCGCATCGAGCGCGGCGATCCTCAGGCCGACCAGGTGGGGTGGCGGCGCGAGATGCGATTCGTAGGTGACGCCGCGGCTCGGGTAGTAGCGGACCGGACGCGGGTCAAGCCAGGCCTTCAGCCCCGCGGCTAAATCGCGGGCGGCGCGATCGTCGCCCGCCACCACGATCGCCGGGCGGTCGGGGTCATGCTCGAGGAGCGCGGCCAGCAGGTACGGCCGCAGCGACTGCGAGACGAACGCGCGCCCGCCGCTTTCGGCGAGCACCGCCGTCTGCGGATCTTCGTCGGCGTGGGTGAGGAGGGTGCGCAGCATCTCAAGATCGAGTCTAGGTCGTGCCCAACGGGCGGAGCGGTTGGCCCGATCGTCAGAAGTCGGACCCGGGGTTGTGCGCGTCGGCTCTTGCAGCCGGAGGGTCTATTTGCAAAGAATTCGCGCTCGTCGCCAAACGTAAGGGAGGGGTACGGAGTGCAAAAAAGACTGCTGTTGCTCGCCGCTGTGGCGGGCGCCGTAGTGGGCATGCTGTGCGTGAGCGCATCGGCCGGCGCCGCGACGCCGGGGACCACGCAGGTCCAACCGAGCATCACCTGGGGACCATGCTCGGATCCGAACCTTCAGCAGTTCAACGCGCAGTGCGGAAACCTGTCCGTGCCGCTCGACTACCACAATCCGAACGGTGCGCAGATCCAGCTCGCGGTGTCGCGGATCCAGCACACCTCCAGCAACTATCAGGGCGTGATCCTGACCAATCCGGGCGGCCCCGGCGCGTCGGGACTGGGTCTTGATCCGTTCCTGATCGCGCAGTTTCAGGCCGACGGCTACGGCAGCACCACGGCCGACTACGACTGGATCGGCTTCGACCCGCGCGGCGTGGGCTCGAGCGTCCCCGCCATCAGCTGCGACCCGAACTACATGGGACCCGACCGGCCGTTCTACGTTCCGTTCACCCGCTCGCTCTTGGACACGTGGCTGTCGCGCTCGCGGGGCTACGCGCAGGACTGCGCCTCTCAGAGCGCGGAGCAGACGGCGCTCTTGCACCACATGACCACGGTCGACTCGGCTCAGGACATGGACAGCATTCGGCAGGCGCTGGGCCAGCCGCAGATCACGTATTACGGGTTCTCCTATGGGACGTACCTCGGCCAGGTGTACTCGACGCTGTTCCCGTCGCACGTGCGTCGCCTGATCCTCGACAGCAACGTCGACCCGCGGACGGTCTGGTACCAGGCGAACCTCGACCAGGACGTGGCGTTCAACCGCAACGAGAACATCTGGTGGGCCTGGCTGGCCAAATACAACAGCGTCTACCACCTCGGCGCGACCCAGCAGGCGGTGGCCAGGACCTTCTACCGGACCGAGGCACAGCTCCTCCTGCGTCCCGCAGGCGGGGTGGTCGGCCCGGACGAGTGGGTGGACATATTCCTCCAACCGGCCTACTACCAGCCAACCTGGGTCACCTACGCTCAGGCCTTCTCCGACTGGGTCAATCACCACGACGCGGCGGCGGCCAACGAGCTGATCGGGCTTTACCAGGCGGTGGATAGCCCGGGCAACGACAACGGGTTCGCGGCCTACCTCGCAGTGCAGTGCACCGACGCGCCCTGGCCGACGAACTGGAGCCGGTGGAGCCGGGACAACTGGGCGATCTTCAGCTACGCCCCGTTCATGACCTGGGCCAACGCCTGGTTCAACGCCCCGTGCATCTATTGGCCGGCGCCGCCGAACCGACCGGTGGCGATCAACGGCGGCGGAATCCAGAGCGCGCTGCTGATCGACGAGACGCTCGACGCCGCAACGCCGTTCCCCGGCAGCCTCGAGGTGCGCAGGCTGTTCCCGCACTCGGTACTGCTGGCCGAGCCGGGCGGCACGACGCACGCGGAGACGCCAAGCGGCGACCTGTGCGTGGACGGCACCATCGCCGCCTACCTGGCCGACGGGACGTTGCCGCCGCGCAACAACTCGGCGCCCTGGGACAAGACGTGCGCGCCGCCGCCCGTGCCCGTCCCGCCGGGCGCCAGCGCCACCACGGCCGCCGCCAAGGCTGGCTCGGCCCGCGCGGCGCGTCTCAGGTCAGCCGCATCGCGGCTCCGGCATTCCGCAGCCCCAGCGATGCGCCGGCTCGGCATCGCGGCGGCGGAGATCCGCTGAAGTGAGCCGGCAACCCGTGTGCCCCGGGATGCCGGGGCACACGGGCCGTGCCCGGCGGTCGTTAACGGGGGGTCCGTTATCGGCGCCGACCGGACGTGCGTTCGGGCGGGGCGGGCCGGGGGCGCAAGCGGGGCGGGGTCAGGCCGGCGCGGGCGCGCAGGGAGGTCAGGCGGGCGCGCGGACGGGTCAGGCGGGCGCGCCGGCTCGGCGGGGTCAGGCCGGCGCGCGAGCAGGGGCGACTCAGGCCGGCGCCGGGCTCATGACGGTCCGCTCGGTCACGTCGGCGGCCTCCTCGATCAGCGCATTGACATCGGTTTTCGGTTCGCGGAAGCGGCTGAGCACGTAGGCGGCGACCCGGTCTGGGTCGGTGGTCGGCGGCCGGCCGACGCCGATCCTGACGCGGGTGAAGTCACCCGACCCGAGACCTTGTCTTAGTGACTTCAAACCGTTGTGGCCGGCCAGGCCGCCGCCGGTCCGGACGCGGATCTCGCCGAACGGCAGGTCGATCTCGTCGTGCACGACCAACACGCGGTCGAGCGGAACCTTGAACGCGCCGCGCGCCGGCCCGACCGAGTCACCCGCGTCGTTCATGTAGGTCTGGGGCTTGAGAATCGCCACGCGCGGGCCGCCCGGACCCGAGCGCCCCTCGGTGAGGAGCCCGCGGTATTTGGATTTGGCCTTCGGCAGGCCCCATCGGCTCGCCAGGACGTCGGCGACCTCGAAGCCGATGTTGTGACGGGTGCCGTCGTACTCGGCGCCTGGGTTTCCGAGCCCGACGATCAGCCAGTCGACCGGGGCGCTACTGGCCATCCAGGATGCTTCAGCGGACGATCGCGCCGCGCACCGGGGCTACTCGCCCCCGGTCTCGCCGGCAGCCGGTTGTTCGCCGGCTGCCTCCTCGGCCTGCTCGGCGGTCTCTCCCTCGGCCACGCGCTCGGTCTCCTCCTCGATTTCCTCTTCCGCTTCGACCTGCAGTCTGGGCGGGGTGACCGTGACCACGACGGTCTCGGCATCATCGCTGAGCGTCACCCCGCGGGGAGGCGTGACGGCGTCGAGCGTGATCGTGTCGCCGATCTGAACGTCCGAGACGTCGAGATGGATGACGTCGGGGATGTCGCCCGGCAGCGCCTCGATATTCAGCTCGCGCGTGACCTGCTCGAGCACCCCGCCCTCCTTGACCCCGGGCGCGTCCTCCCCGCCGACCAGGTCGAGCACCACTGTCGCGCTGATCGCCTGGTCCATGCGCACGCGGAGCATGTCGACATGGATCGTGTCGCCGCTGACGGGATGCCGGGTGAGCTCCTTGACCACCACCGGCGTCCCGCCGGCGCCGTCGATGCTCAGCTCGATGACCGCGCCGGCGTGGGACAGCGTCTGCCGAAGCAACCGGCTATCGACCTGAAAGGCGACCGGCTCCTCGCCACCGCCGTACAGAACCCCGGGAACGTTGCCGGCGCGACGCAGGCGGCGGGCTGCGCGCGAACCCGCGGCCTCCCGACGCTCGACTGCCAGGGTTGTCGCTTGTGCCGTGGCCATGACCGGCGAGTGATGGTAGCGAGCACGCCGCGCCCAGCGGGCCTGCCGCGATCGGACCCGGCGGGGGTCCGGCTGCCGGAGCGGCTATCCCACGGCAGCGTACGCCTCGCCGCCCCCTTCACCGGCGCCCGTCCCGCTCTTCCGTCACCGGCGCACGCCCCGCTTTTCCGTCACCGGCGCACGCCCCGCTTTTCCGTCGCCGGCGCACGCCCCGCTCTTCCGTCACCGGCGCCCCGCCGCGCCCCCGCCATCAGCGAACCCGCCACCACCCCTTCACCCGGGGAGAACGTCGCGCTAAGCTAGCGCCAATGTCAGGCGACGCTCAGCTACTGCTGATGATCGCCGGGATGCACCTCCTGGGGCTTGTCTGTGCGGCCGTGCTCATCATCCCCGCCCTGCGCGCCAGCCCCGAGTTCCCGCCGAACCGTCCTGATCCTGGCTCGGATGGTGGCGGCGGAGGCGGTCCAGAACGGCCGCCGGCGCCGCAGGATCCGCCGCGCGGCGGCGGCATCCCCATGTCCGATGCCGAGCCGGCGCGCGTCCGGCTGCGCGATCACCGGAAGCTGACTGAGCGCCTGCCCAAGCGCGAGCGCCGGCCGGCACGCGAACCGGAGCGCACGCCGGTCAGAACCGGCTCGTAAGCCACCTGCGCCGCGCCCCTAGAACCGTGCCGGGCAGGCCGAGTCGCTCTTGATCCGCGGGCTGATCTCGAGGAGCTCCACTCGCAGGCCGCTGATCGCGTTCCCCGCGCGCCGGACCCGGACGCACTGGACGATCGGGAGCGAACCCGCGACATTCCACGCCACGCGCGCGGTGCCGAGCGTGCCGGCGACCGAGAAGCTGGTCGAGGGCTGGAGCTGGATGATTGACACGGTGCCCGGGTGCTGGAGCGTCGCCGCGACCTCCGTGGCGCGGCGCCGGCAGGCCGCGGTGGCCCGGCAGCCGGCGATGTCATCGATGATCGCGCCCGTGGTCCCCTGTGCCTCCGCCCGGATCAGCGCGGTGATCGCGGATTGCTCGGCCGAGTTCGCGCTCAGCACCCTGGCCAGCAGCGCGCTGATCGCGAGGAAAGCGAGGATTGCGACGGCGATCGCGATGAAATACGAGCGGCGCACGCGCCGAAGCTAATCGCAGCCGCGTTCCCGGCCGCGCCTCGGCGGGCCACCGCGGCTCGGCCAGCGGTCGACTGCGGTCTACTCGCTCAGCTCGAGGAACCTCTCGACCGACGCCTCCTGATGGTCCAGCCGTTCGGCCAGGGCGCGCGCGTGGTCCGCGGCGGCCTCGAGGAAGTCCTCCACGCATCGCTCGGGATCGTCCGCCAACGGGTAGATGCGGATCACGTCCTGCTGCGCACACGCGATTCCCATCGGCGGCTTGCCCTCGGCCAGCGTGCGTGCCCCGCACACGGGAGTGACCAGCATGTGCGACTCGGGCGCGACCAATGCGGTGGGCAGGAGCCGGTGCGCCGGCAGGCGAACCGACAGCTCGATCGAATGGTCCACGGTCACCGCGCTGCCGAGCAGTTCGCAGAGCGGCTCGCGCCACACGTCGAGCACAACATCGGCCCCGACGAGCGCGTCGCGCAGCGCCGTCGCCTGCTCGATGTACAGGCGCTCAGCATCGGCACGATCGTCGGCGTCGGCGAGGTCGAGGTCGCACGGGACGCGCAGAAGCTCGTTCGCGGCGACCGTCGCGCCCGCGCCCCGGCTGCCGCGCGTGACATAGGTCTGGAGGGTCCCCAGGTCCCGTCGGCCATGGAAGATGACGGTCACCGACTGGCTGAGCGGAAGGCCCCCGACCTTTAGCGAGACGGCGACGGACGAGGAGTCATCCAGGAGCGCCTGCCGTAGCAGCTCTTCCGCTGAGCTCTTCCCTGGGCTTGAATCCTCTCCGAGCATCTTCCTCCTGCTCCCAGTACATCAGCTACAAGGCTTAACTTTTACCCCATCAAGCAGCGAAAACTCGCGGGTTCGCTGATCTCTGTACACGCGGAGTCAAGACTCGCCGGGCGGGTTACCAGGTAGGCTCCATCGGGCCATGAAGATCCTCTACAAGCCGTTCGGGATCATCGCCGGGTTGATCGGCGCGCGAATCGCCACGGCAGTCTTCAAGGCGCTTTGGTCCCGCATCGACGAGGAAGCGCCACCGAAGCCGACAACGGAGGAGGCAAGCTTCCCCAAGGTCGTCGGCGCCGCCATGCTGAGGGCGGCCACGATGGCCGGAATCGGCGCAGCCGTGGATCGCGCCGGCGCCCGGGCGTTTCACCACCTCACGGGGATCTGGCCGGGCGAGCGGCGACCAGAGGAGTGACACACCACCCGGCTGGGAGCGTCGGCCCGCGCCGGATCGGCGCTGGATGGACCGTCGCGTCGGCCCGTAGGCCCAGGTGGCGCGGCGAGGCGGCTCCCCCGGGCCGCGGTGGCGTCTACTCCTGCGCCGGCGCCGTGCGCTCCGCCGCCGCCCGCGACGTCGTCTCCGCCGCGCCGCCCCCGACGTCGTCCCCGCCGGCGCCGCCCCCGACGTCGTCTCCGCCGGCGCCGCCCCCGACGTCGTCTCCGCCGGCGCCGCGCCCGACGTCGTCTCCGTCGGCGCGGGGCCGGCCACCCGCCACGGTTCGAGACCGTCCCGCAGCCACTCCGGCAGCGGCGTCTTGACCACGGTGACGCGGTCCACGAGGACATGGCGGAGCCGTCCGTCCGCCACCAACTCGCCGACGCTATTGCTGGCTGTGTGATCGGTGAGCACGCTGGTGCTCCCGATGTGGGCAACGGCGATGGCGAGGGTCAGCTCGTCGTCGAAGCGGGCCGGCGTGCGGAAGCGCAGGCGCGCCTCGGCCAGCACGATGTCCACGCCACGATCGAGCATCGCCTGGTAGCTCCCGCATGCCGCGCGCCATAGCTCGGTGATGCTCGTGTCGAAGTAGCTCAGGTAGTGGGCGTTGAACACGATTCCCTGAAGATCGCACTCGCCGTAGCGGACCCTGAGGGTGTGAACGAGCGGCTTGCCCATGTCGCGCTCAGCGGCCGCCCTTGAGGACGAACCCGCGCTCCGCGAGTGCGGCCAGCGCGTCCTCGAACGCGGCGAAGTCGCGCCTCAGGAGCGCCTCGATCGGCCGGCCACCGGGCCCAGGTGCCCGGACCCAGCGCCTGAGCATGACAGAGCCGGCGCGCTCGGAGGCCTCGGCGAGAAGGTCGAGCAGGATCGGGAGCTCGGACCGGTGGTCGAGCTGGCCGGAGAGGAGCATGAGCGCGTCGACGTCGAGCACGCGACACAACTCGTCCTCGCTCAGTCCGAGCAGCTCCATCAGGCGCGCAGCGCGAGCGCTCTGGATGCCGCGCCCGAGTTGCGGATCGTCGCGCCCGAGTTGCGGATCCTCGCGCCCGAGTTGCGGATCGTCGCGCTCTCCCATTGGGCAGGCCCCGCTGCGGGCGAAGTCAGAACAGCTGGTTCTCGCCGCCGAACACGTCGCTCACCGATCCGTCTGTGAAGATCTGGCGGATCGAGCTCGTGAGCAGGTCCGCGCACGAGAGGACGCGGACGTTGTCCGGCGCGCCCGCCGGCAGCGGGATGGTGTCGGTCACGACGATCTCCTGCAGCCGCGCGGCCCGAAGCTGCTCCCACGGCTCCCCCGAGAACACGCCGTGGGTGGCGGCGGCGTACACACGGCGAGCGCCGGCGTCGTACACAGCCTCGGCGGCGGCCCTCAGCGTCCCCGCGGTGTCAATGATGTCGTCGACGAGCACCGCGTTCTTGCCGCGCACGTCACCTATCACGTAGCCGATCTCCGCCACCTGCTGATTGGGACGCTCCTTGTTGAGGATGGCCAGATCGGCTCCGATCTTCGACGCGAACTGCTTGTTCAGCTTCACCCGGCCAGCATCCGGCGCGACTACTACGAGATCGTCGAGGCCAAGGTCTTGGAAGTACTGGGTGAGGATGAAAAGGGCCGTCATGTGGTCGCACGGCTTCTGGAAGAAGCCCTGGATCTGCCCTTGGTGCAGGTCCATCGTGAGCATCCGGTCCATCCCGGCTGACTCAAGCATCCGGGCCACCATTCGGGCGCTGATCGGCTCGCGCGGGCGGGACTTCTTGTCCTGGCGCGAGTATCCGTACCAGGGGGTAACCGCGATCACCCGATGAGCCGAGCCGCCAACCGCGGCGTCGAGCATCACCATCAACTCCATCAGCGCATCGTTGGCGCTCAGGCCAGTGTCCGGATTGCCGCAAGTGGGCTGCACGATGAATACGTCCGCACCACGCACCGATTGGTCATAGCGGCAGTAGACCTCGCCGTTGGTGAACGTCTTGAGCGTCACGCTGCCCAGCTCGACGCCCAGTTTCGAGGCGATGCGGGCGGCGAGATTCGGGTTCGCGCGCCCGGAGAAAAGCATCAGCCGCTTGCGGTAGTCCAACTCGAGCTCGCTCGGGGCGGGACTCGTCTCCAGCAGGCTCATGGTGGCGTCGAGTGTACGTCCGAGAGGGGACAGAAGGTCTGGTCTGGAGTGCTCCGACGGGACGGATTTTGTCGCATCGCTCTCACCCCGGCCAGCGCGCTGCGGTACACATTGTCACCGGTCGCCGGGCTCACCCGCCGGATTCTTACCCTTCTCTTCTGGCTTGCGCTCGCCCGAATCCCGCTGCTTGCGACGTTCGATGTAGCCCTCAATGGTCCGCTGGCGGGCGCGAGCGATTCCCAGCGCACCGTCCGGGATGTCGTCGGTGATCACCGAGCCCGCCGCGGTGTATGCCCCGTCGCCCATGCTGACCGGCGCCACGAACATGGTGTCGACGCCCACGAACGCGCCGGCGCCGATATGCGTCCGGTTCTTGTTCTTCCCGTCGTAGTTCGCCGTGATCGAGCCCGCGCCGATGTTCGTCCGCTCGCCGATGTCGGTATCGCCGATGTAGGACAGGTGCGGCACCTTGGCGCCGACACCGATGTCGGAGTTCTTGATCTCGACGAACGCTCCTGCCTTCGCGCCCTCCCGGAGAAGGGCACCGGGGCGCAGGAAGCTGAATGGCCCGACGCTGGCGCCCTCCCCCACGTCGGCGCCGTGCAGGTAAGAGTGGACGACCGTGGCCCGTGCGCCGACCTGCGCGTCGATCAGCGTGCTGAGCGGTCCGATCCGCGCACCGCGACCAATCTGCGTCGCCCCGTGCAGGCTGGTGAACGGCGCGATCACCGCGTCCTGGCCGATCTCGACGTCGACGTCGATGACGGTGGCGGCAGGGTCGACGATCGTCACCCCCGCCAGCATGTGGCGCTCGTGGATCCGCCGCTGAGCGATCGCTCGCACGGCCGCCAGCTGTGCACGGTCGTTTACCCCCAACTCGCTGGCGTCCGCGATCTCGTGCGCCGTGACGCTCCGCTCGTGCGCCCGGATGGCGGGCACCACGTCGGGCAGGTACAGCTCCCCCTGCGCGTTGTGGGCCTGGACCTCCTCGAGCGCAGTCAGCAGCGCCGCACCGTCGAAGGCGTAGATGCCTGTGCTGATCTCCCGGATGTGCAGCTCGAGCTCGGTCGCGTCGCCCGGCGCCTTGGTCTCGACCACCCGCTCCACCGTTCCGTCGGGCGCCCGCACCACCCGGCCATATCCGCTCGGGTCATCCAGCACCGCCGTGGCGAGCGTGGCCGCCGCGCCGGATCGAGCGTGCGCCTCCGCAAGTCCCCGCAGCGTCTCGGCCGTGATCAGCGGGTGGTCGCCGTTCAGCACGATCACCGTGCCGCCCGGGTCGATGTGCTGCGCCGCCGATTTCACCGCGTCCGCCGTGCCCCGCGGCTCCTGCTGCACGGCGGTCGTCACCTGTCCGTCGAGTGAGCTCGCAAGCGGGCGATCCGGCCCCTCCACCACCACTATCTCGCCGGCGCCGGCGGCCCGTGCCGCCGCTACGGGCCATGCGATGATCGCTCGCCCACACACTTCGTGCAGCAGCTTCGGGGTCTCGGAGCGCATCCGCGTTCCCTGCCCGGCGGCAAGAATGACGACGACCGGCGCGGCCACGCCAGGATCGTAGGCGATCTGGCGGGGTGCGGCAGGGCGGGGAAGCCAGGTCGCGCCACGGGGCCTGGCTTGTCGCAGTGCCAGCGCGATCGCCCGAGAGGCGCGCCGATGCTATGGCTGGATCGCCGCGGCCTCCGGGGGACGGATTCAGTTTGCGTGGGGCAAGGTGGAGAGCGCTCGCGACAGGCGCCGCTTGAGGTTGTACATACCGAGCGGACGGGAAAGCGCGCCGTGTACGTCTTTCGGAGAGCCGAAGACTGGGGAGCCCGGATTCGAACCGGGACACACGGCTCCAAAGGCCGGGGTGCTGCCGTTACACCACTCCCCAGTAAGGCCGAAGTCACGTTACCTCATCTCCCCGCGAACCCAACGCGCGAACCCAACGGGCGAATCCCTAGGCTGGGCTACTGCGACACCAGGCAACTGTACGCGTCACGATGAGCCACATGGAAAACCGGATGGCGCCGGAATCATCGGTCCGATCGATCCGACGCGTACGCCACGCGGTATCAGCCTGACTGGACTGAGCGCGGTAGAACGCGCGGAGGCGAAGGTCTCAGTGCCGCCCGCGCAGGATCACCGCAACATCATCGGGCAGCAGCGGATCGGCCAGGGCCGCGCGCACGTCGGCAGGCCGGTGAAGCGCACGCTCGGCGCGCAGGATTCCCACCTCGAAGCCGACGTCGCGGATCGCGGCACCAGCCACCGCCATCGCATCACCCCGCCACGCCTGCTCGGGCAATGCGAACAACTCGGGCAGGGGTCGCGCGATCCCGACCAGGTAAAGGCCCCCGTCGACCGCGGGCCCGAACACCACGTCGCACCCGCAACCAAGATCCTCAAGCGCCCCCTTTGCGTGCGCGACGCGAAAGCGCGGCAGGTCGGGCCAGATGATCAGCAGCGGGCCGCCGCTGCGGGCCAACACACGAGCCGACGCGTCGGACAGCCGGCCCGTGATCCCCTCGCCGTTCTGGGGGAACATCACGGCGTCCGCCCCGACCAGCCGGCGTAGCTCGCCGCCCGCGTCGGGAGGGTCATGGGCGACGGCCACAACGCCGGCGCCGATCTTGCGCGCCCAGGCCGCCGCATGGGCGATCAACTTAGCCTGGAGCTCGCGGCAGCCCTCGCGCCCGAGCAGGGGCTCGAGCGCGCGCCGGACCTCTCCGGCGCGCGGCGCCCGCGCCATGATCAGCACCGCCGGCGCCTGCCGGTTCATCGCGTGCACCCTACCCTGGGATCAGCGCGGTACGCGGCCGCCCTCCGCTCCGCGCTCGTGCGCCGGACCGCGCGGCGGCGCGATCCCCAGCACGCGCATCGCCTTGAGGCCGAGCGAGAGCTTTTCGCGTCCGTCGGTGGACGATACGTCGAGGCCGGTGAGCTCGCGCACGCGCTCGAACCGGTAGCGGACCGTGTGGCGGTGCGTGATCAACCGGGACGCGGTGGCGTTGACGTTGGCGTCGCACTCCAAGAACGTCGACAGCGTCCCGACCAGGTCGGTTTCGTACTGCTCGTCGTAGGCGACCAGCGGGCGAACCGTCTCCTCGTAGAAGCGCCGCAGCTCGACGGGATCATTCATGTGGGGCAACAGCAGCTGATAGGTGCCCGTCTCCTCGTAGCCGAGCTCGACGCGTTCGGGTTCCCCCTCGACCACGTTGGCGGCCAGCAGCGCCTCGTTCCGGGCGCGGTGCAGCTCGAGCGGATCCTCGGTGCGCCGGCTGCGGCCGATCGCGAACGCGAATCCGGGCAGGCCCGCCTCGAGCTCGCGCAGGATTGCCGATACGGACCGCCGGCCCATCTCGCCGTCGCCGTCGGGGAGCAGCACGGCGATCTGCGGAGCGTCGTCGGCAGTGGGGGCGGCGATCGAGCCGGGCGCGATCGAACGGGCTCCCCGGGCGGTCAGGGCCAACATCCGCCGGCGCCAGTCCTCCTCCGTCGGCGTGCGCGGATGGGCACGGATGATCACCACGCTGGCCCCCGCACTCAGGTCGGTGCCGAGCTCCTTTCCCCGGCCGATCAGCTCCTCGCGGTCCCCGAAGCGCCGCTCGAGCACGCTCCGCAGAAACCCGGTGGCCGCTTCCTCCGACGCGCGCTCGGGCGCCCGCACCCGCTCCACCTCGGAGGCGATGAGCGTGGTGATGAGCCGGAGCAGCGAAGCATCGGCGGGACTGTCGGAGACGCGCATCCGCAGCTTGCCGACGGTCGCGTCCGCGACCTTGAGCTCGAGCGTGATCACATCGTCGGCGTCGCGCATGAGCGACCGCTCGTCGGCCGGGCTGCGGACGGCGACAGCCAGCACGGAGGCCGAACGGTCGATCAGGATCAGGCTGGTGTCGAGCGCGCGGGCCGCGGCGCGCAGGATGGCGGGCAGCCCGGCGCCGTCCTCGACGGCGTCGGTGATCGCGGCGAGCGCGGCGAGATTGGGTGCGCCCGGTGCCGGCTGTTCCTGGGCGCGGTCAGCCAATCCGCTCAATTCCTACTCGAGTCAGAACAACCTTGGCCACTCGACCACGATCAGCGCGCCAACCAGCACGCCGAGGCCCACGAGCGCGGCGAGGACGTACAGCGACAGGATCACCACGGCCACACGTTCGAGCGGGCGCCGATACGCGGTGATCGCCGGGACGACCACGAACGCACAGAACGCCGCGAGACCGAACACGCTCGCGCACGCGCCGACCAGGTAGGTGATGGATGTGTTGCTCACGAGCCCTGTGGCGAATTGTGCCCGACGGCCGGATCCGGCCGCAGGTCGTGGAGTTGCGGCGACTAGCTTCCGCGTGGAGCGCCGAATTCCTCGCCTACCGGGGCGGCCGAGGTAGCCCCAGGGTAGCGAGCGGCAAGCCGCGCGGCCACGGTGTCCGCCCGCGCGTGGGCATCCGCGCCGGTGCACAGGGCGAAAACAGTCGGTCCGGAGCCTGAGACCATCGCGTGATCGGCGCCGCTGTCACGGAGCGTGTGGAGCGCGCGGCCGATATCCGGCCGCAACGACAAGGCCGCCGGCTCGAGGTCGTTGCCGAGCAGGTAAGCCCCGCTGCAGACCGCGGAGAGGAGCTCGCGGTGACGAGCCGAGAGATCGGCCGCGTCGCGAGGCAGTCCCAGGCGGTCGGCCTCCCGGTAGACCTCTGCGGTCGACAGCTCATAGGGCTGGGGCACGATCACAAACGCGTGCCCCTCCCGCGCGTCGAGCCGCTCGACCACCTCCCCGGCGCCGGTCCCGATCGACACACCCGGGAGGAGCTGACTGGGCACGTCGGCCCCGAGCGACGCGGCCAGCTCGGCCGCGACGGCGACCGGCACGGGCGCAATTGCCGCGGCGAGGCGCAACATGGCCGCCGCGTCAGCCGAGCCCCCGCCCATCCCGCCCGCGAGCGGCACGCGCTTGCGAATCACGACGCGCACGGGCGGCGCGTCCCATCCTTGTTCTCGCAGACCCGCCAGGGCACGTGCCACGATGTTCGGCCCCTTGACCCCGGCGCACAAAACCTCGTCGACCGCGGTGCCCGCGCCCGCCACCGCCACCGAGAGCTCGTCCGCCACCGACACCGACTCGAGCAGCGTGACTACCTCGTGCCGTCCATCGGAACGGACCGGCCCGAGGAACAGGCACAGATTGACCTTGCCGGGCGCTCGCGCAAACAGCTTCACGCGGCGACCCGGAGCCTGGCCGAGAGCGCGCGGAACTCCTCAGGAGCGAGCCGCTCGGCGCGCTCGTCAGGCGGATGGCCCATCTCGACCAGCGCCGCTCGCGTCCGCTCGCGCACCCCCGGCGCAGCGCGCGCAGCGAGCGCCAGCGACCTAGCGAGCGCCTTGCGGCGATGAGCGAACGCATCGTGCACCAGCGCGCGGAGCTCCGGATCGACCGCATCACCACCTCGGCGGCGCAAACCGATCAGCACGGAGTCGACGCGCGGCACCGGCCGGAACACCGTGCGCGCTACGGGCCGCAGCACGCGCACCTCGCACTCGAGCTGGGCGAGCACCGACGGCGCTCCGTACGCGGGATCGCCGACGGAAGCGGCGAGCCGCTCCCCGACCTCGCGCTGCACCATGACGACCCACGACCGCACGGACGGCAGCTCGTCGATGGTGCGCAGGATCACCGTGGCGGCGATCGAGTAAGGGAGGTTCGCCACAACCGTGGTCGGAGCGGGATCGAGCGCGGCGAAGTCGAGCCGCAGAGCATCGGCGATGTGCACCGTCACGTTCGAGAAGCCGCCCACCGCCTCCCGCAGCGCGGCCTCGAGGCGCTCGTCGACCTCGACCACGTGGAGGAACGCCACTGCGCCGGCCAGCCGCTCGGACAGCACCCCCTCGCCGCCACCGATCTCGAGCACGACGTCGCCCGGCTCGAGCGCCGCCAGCCGCTCGATGACGTCGAGGATGTTCCGGTCGACCAGGAAGTTCTGACCTAGCCTGACCATCCGAACACCGTGGCCGCCGAAGCCTCGACGGCGCGCTCTAACTCGTCGTACGGCACGCGCCGCTCGACCGCCACCGCCTGCGCCGTCGATACCACATGCGCCGGCTGGTTCGGCTTGCCCCGCACCACCTGCGGCGACAGATAGGGAGCGTCCGTCTCGACCAACAGGCGCTCCGCCGGAACGCGCACGGCGGCGACGCGCAGGGGTGCGGCCTTTGGGTAGGTGACGTTGCCCGCAAACGAGATCCACCAGTCGTCGTGTGCCAGGCACTCTTCGATCCGGTTGGGCATCGAGAAGCAGTGCAGGATCACCCGCACCCCGCGCGCCTCGGCATCGAGCAGAGCCAGCGTGTCGTCCTCGGCTGCCCGCGTGTGGATGACCAAGGGCTTGCCGACCTCCCGCGCCAGCGCGACCTGCGCGCGGAACGCGCGCTCCTGATCGGCTCGCGGCGTGTAATCGCGGTAGTAGTCGAGGCCGGTCTCTCCCACCGCCACGCACTTCGGATGTGCGACCAGAGCGGCCAGCTCGGCTAGGTCGGCGTCGTCGAACCCCGTGGCCGAGTTCGGGTGCCGGCCGAGCGCCGCATACACCTGGGGAAAGTCCTCGGCGGCGGCCAGCCCCGCGCGGCACGAAGCCCCATCGGTCCCCACGGTGACGATCCGCGACACACCGGCTTTTGACGCTGCGGCCACCAGCTCCGCGTCGGGCGGCTCGCACAGATCCAGGTGGGTGTGCGAGTCGATCAAGCGCGCTTGGGAAACAGCGGCTCGAGCGACTGGACGGACAGGCCGCTGCCCCGCTCGGCAAAGATCGCGCGCGCGTACGACACGTCCGGGGCGTCCAGCGCCAGGAGCAGCTTCTCGACGCTCGCCGGTATGTACGGGTGAAGCAGCACGCTGACCGCGCGCAGTCCCTCGGCCAGCGAGGCGAGCGTCTCGTCGAGCTTGCCCGCGGCCTCCGGGTCGCGCGCGAGCTGCCATGGCGCGCGCTCCTCGACGTATCGGTTCAGGCGCCGGACCCGCTCCCAGATCAGATCCAGGGCGCGCGTCGGTTCCGCGCGATCGAGCACGACCGAGACCTCGGCCGGCAGCACCTCGAAGGCCCGCGCCAACTCCACGTCGGTCGCCACCGCGGGAATCACCCCGTCGCGATAGCGCTGGACCATGGCGATCGTCCGGCTCGCGAGATTCCCGTATTCATTCGCCAGCTCAGCCTCGTAGCGCACCCGGACCGCGTCCATCCCGACGCTCCCGTCCGACCCGAAGGCGACGTCGCGCACGAGGTAGAACCGCAGCGCGTCGGTCCCGTACTGCTCGATGACCTCGAACGGATCGAGCACGTTCCCCAGTGACTTGCTCATCTTGCGGCCATCCGCGCCGAGCAGAAAGCCGTGCACGAACACGTGCTCGGGCACGGGCAGCTCGGCCGCCATCAACATCGCCGGCCAAAACACGGTGTGGAACTTGAGGATGTCCTTGCCGATCAGGTGGTAGGTAGCCGGCCAGAAGCGGCCGGTCAGATCCTCCCCCGGACGCGCGTAGCCCAGCGCCGTGTAGTAGTTGAGCAGGGCGTCGAACCACACGTAGAACACGTGGTCGGGATCCCACGGCACGGTGACACCCCACTTCAACCGCTTGCGCGAAAGTGAGATGTCCTGCAGACCCTGCAAGATGAAAGCGCGCGCCTCGTTGTAGTGGTGGCCCGGCATGACGAAGTCCCGCTGCTCGTCGAACAGCTGCTCGAGCGGCTTCTGAAATGCGGACAACCGGAAGAACCAGTTCTCCTCCTGATGGCGCTCGAGGACGATCTCGTGGATCGGGCAGCGGTTGCCCTCGAGGATCTCGTTCTCGACCTTGAAGTCCGCGCACCGCGGGCAGTACCACCCCTCGTAGATCCCCTTGTACGTGTAGCCGTTGTCGTGCACGCGCTGGAGCACGTCCTGCACACGCTTCATGTGCTCCTCGTCGGTGGTGCGGATGAAGAAGTCGTTGGTCGCCTCGAGTTGTGGCGCCAGCGCCTTGAACTTCTCGGCGTTGCGATCCGCGAGCGCACGCGGCTCGAGCCCCTGCGCGTGCGCCGCGTCGGCCACGGGCTCGCCGTGCTCGTCGGTCCCGGTCAGGAAGAACACGTCCTGTCCCCGCTGGCGCATGTGGCGCGCGAGCACGTCGGCAGCGATCGTCGTGTACGCGTGGCCCAGGTGCGGCTGCGCGTTCACGTAGTAGATCGGGGTGGTGATGTAGAAGGGCATCGCTGACATCTGACTTTATTGGGGCCTCGCTGCGCGAGTCATCCATGGGGCCGTTCCGCCGGGCCTCCATGCCCGGCGGCGGCGACCGGTTCTGGCCGACACCACAGCCGGATGAGGCGAACCCCGGCGGCCGCGATCCGCCCCTGGCCGACACCACAGCCGGATGAGGCTTCCCCGGCGCCGCGATCCGCCCCTGCCGACACCACAGCCGGATGAGGCTTCCCCGGTCCCATGGACGCCGCCGCAGGCGGCCCCAAAATCGTGTGCATGACACGCCAACGTTCGATCAGCTAGGAGGGTGTGGCGCGTCATGCACACCAGAGGAGCCTGACACGCCACTCGCCACGCCATCAGCCGGCGATGGCGCGTCATGCACCCTGGTCAGCTGTGAGCGCTCGATATAAC
>JAFAZZ010000051.1 GCA_019239375.1 Solirubrobacterales bacterium
GCGACCTCATGGCGCACGCCGCGCAGCTCGCCGGCCTGCACCCCGCGCGCGTGCCACGTGCGCAGGTGAGATTCGCGGACCGGCTGGCCATGAAAGCGAACCTGCTCGACTTCGAGAACGGCTTTCTGTCCAAGGTGCGCAAGGCCCGAAGGGCGATGCTGGGCGCGCGTGCCGACGGGCCGCCGAAGCTCCTAATTCGAGTCGACGAGTTCCCCGACTCGAGCGCGCTAGACGACGGTCCCGAGCGCTGGCGCACGGCGTCGAGAGCCTTCCACGAGACGCTGTCGTCAGCAGGCATCCCGTACCTGATGGCGATCCTGCCGCAGTACACGCATCGCCCCCTGGACCCCGACGCCGCCGGTGGGCAGCCTCTCGATGACGACGATCGCGCCCTTATCGAGCAGATGGCCCGCGAGAACGTTACGTTCGCGCTGCACGGACTTACCCACCGGACGCGCTACCGCAGCCCACGCCGGCGTTCTGAGCTGTGCGGCCTCGATGCGCCAGCGACGGAGGCGCTGATCGCCGCCGGTCGCATGCGGCTGGCCGAGCTGGGCGTCTTTACGCGCGTATTCATCCCTCCCTTCAATAGGTTTGATCGCTGGCAGTTCCCGCAACTCGCCCGCCATTTCGACGTGATCGGAGGCGGCCCGGAGACCGTGCCGCTCATGGGCTACCAGGGCGGTCCCGTCTGGAGAGGCGAAGGCGTCTTCCTTCCGTGTTACGCGCCGTTCTATGCCAGCGCCCGCGAGCTGGCGCCGGCCGTCGATCGCCTCATCGCGCTGGGCGTCGGGACGTGGGTGCCTTTGGTGATTCACGTCTCGTGGGAGATCGGTGACGGCTTTCGCTCCCTCGCAGCTCTTGCGCGCAAGGTCACGCCGTATGCGGTCTCTTGGGAAGAGTTCCTGCAGGTCGTGGATGGCAGCCGTGCGTCCAGTGCCATGTCGCCCGACGGCCCGGTTTGACGCCAACGGCGAGGAGCGTTCATGAACGCACGCCACCGCGACCGTGCGCCACCGTGGCCTGCGCCGGAGTCGCACTCACTCGGGGGTTTGTATGATCGCCAAGGAGGCCGAGCCTTCGAGGGCGCCTGCGGGGGCGAAGATCACTACCTGCCTCACAATCGAGGATGACGTTCTATGAAGGGGTCAGAGTGCGGTTGACGGTGTCGGACGCCGGCCGTGTCCCGCTTATGGCTGCGGCGGCCGCGCTCGCGGCGGGCCTGCTCGCGGTCGCGGTCGGGCCACTCGGCCTGGTGGCGCCCCTGGCGGTCCTCGCGCTCCTGGTTGTGCTCTCGAATCCGGGCATCGCGGTCGGCCTACTGGTTGGCTGCGCGATTTTGTTTGAGAGCAGCAGCCCCAACGTACTGCACTTCGCCACGCAGCAATTCCACGATCCTCTGCCCGGGCACTACGGGGTGCTCGAAGCGCTCATGGCTCTCGCGACGTGTGCGGTGCTGCTCGACTCGATCCGCCGCCGTCGCGTGCCCCTGCGGCCGGCGCCCTTTGGACCGGCGTTGGCGGCGCTGACGCTCGCCCTGCTCGCCGGCTCGGTGGTGGGGCACTTTGCCGGACAGGGCTTCAATGCGATCACCGAACAGATCCGGCCGGTGCTTCCGTTGATCATCGTGCCGTGGCTGGTGGTCAACGTGGTCGCCGACCGGGGACAGGTGCGGGCGGCGATCGCGCTGCTGGCTATGCTCACCATCGTCAAGGCGGCGCTGGGACTGGTCGGCGTCATTACACACGTCGGCGTCGTCGCGAACGGCACCACGATCACCTACTACGAGCCGGCGGCCAACTGGCTGGCGATGACCTTTCTGCTGGCGATGCTCGCCGCGACCGCGCGGGGGCTACCGACTGAGCGAGCAGCACGCTGGGCGGTGCCGCTGGTGCTGGCGTGCCTGGCGCTGTCGCTCCGCCGCAGCTTCTGGCTCGGCGCCGCGGCGGGTGCCCTCTTCGTCCTGATCTTTGCCACCGCTCCGGTGGGTAAGCGCTTCTTGCTGCCGAGCGCGGCCGTGCTGGCCGCCGCGGTCTTGATCGCCGTGTCCACCGGCTTTGCCGTCGACAGCCAGTCGCCGCTGGGTCGGCGGGTCGAATCCATCACGCCCTCGCGTATCGTGGCCAACCCGCAGGACAGCTATCGCTTGGACGAGCAAAAGAACGTGCTCGCCGAGATCCGCTCCAGCCCACTGGTCGGTCTGGGTCTGGCCGTGCCGTGGCGGGAGACCTATCCGCTCAGCGTCACCCAGGTCACGCAGCCGGGTGCGGGAGAGCTATACGTGCACATGGCCGTCCTCTGGTTTTGGCTGAAGCTCGGCGTGCTTGGCGTGATTGCTTATCTCGGGTACATGCTCACCGCGATCGCGGCGGGAATCCGGGTTTTTCGCCGGCACCCCGATGCCCGAATACGCGCGGCCGGCGCCGGCGCCGCCGGGGGGCTGCTCGGTCTCGCCGTGGTCGAGGCCACCGCGACAATCCTGGGCACCGACCTGCGAACCACGGTGTTAGTGGGGTGCACCGTCGGGCTGCTGTCGGTGGCGCTCGGTCAGATCCGGAGTTCCGCGTCGGTGGCGCCTACTTCCACAGTTGCTGATCCGCGGCCGTCGCAGCGCGACCGCAGAATGCGCCAGCCTGACCGCGTCCGCAATGTCGTGCCGGCGTATTGGCGCCCGGACGACGTGGACTGAGGGTCGCGGGACGTCGATTAGGAGTTTTCGCAAGTCATCCGCATACCGCCGGGATTTCCCGTGCTCGCGGGCCCACCGATGTCCGGCTTGACTCATCTCGACCGCGATCCTCTGTCACGCATGCGCCACGAAAGTCCAGATCTTCCCTCTGCGCGTCGCCTGCTCGAATTCGGCCTCCGTGAGTGGACCATTGCCGTCGATGTCGAAAATGCGATAACCCGCAGCGCTGAGGAGCTTGTGGATATCGCCGGTGGGCGTGCCGTGGAAGCCGTTCGCGGCCGCACCGTGCTCGACGACAATGATCGGGCGGTGCCGTTCTAGGAGCTTACGCGCGCCCAGGAGCACCTCACGTTCTGCGCCCTCCACATCGATTTTGACGAGAGCCGGCGAGTAGTCGTCTCCGAGGACGTGGTCGAGGGCCTCGACACGAACGCGCAGCTGCTCCACATCGCTTGGATCGAGGCCACTCGGCGAGAGGCTGCTGCGGCTGTGCGCGCTCTTGACGCGGTAGAACCTCGCTTCGCCCGAGGTTTCTCCTACGGCGGCATTGCGAACGTCGACCTGCGGAAACTCGTGGGTCAAGCGCCGGGCCAATTCCGGAAGTGGCTCATAGGCGATGTGACGCCCCTCGGGCGCGATGGCGACGATCTCCCGCAATACGTCGCCGACGCTAGCGCCGACATCGATACAGTTCGCATCGACCGGGAGCGAAAGACGCAGCAGGAGCCGAAGGTGCTCGATGTCGCGTAGATCGCGCCGCTGCGGACGACTCATCATCGCGCGTTGTATCCGGCGCAGCGCGGGCTCGACGCCCAGCCGCCGTGCTCCGAGTAGAACAGGCTTGCGCCAGCCCTCAGCCATATTCACCCCCGGACAGCACGAGCGGCATCATAAATGCAGAGTGCCGGATCATCGCCGCCTGCGGCTGATGCTGCTTGAGCGCAAGTGTGGGACGAGAACGCCGGTGTTGTCGGCGACAGGAGGTGACTCACCAGGTGCGACGGGACGTCGAGCGGCCGGCCAGCACGCTGTCGTAGAGCTCGCCGGTCCGAGCGGCGATCGTGCCCCAGCCGTAGCGCTCCTGCGCCAGGCGGTGGCCGGCCTCGCCGCGTCGATAGCACTCGGCGCGCCCGGCAACCACGCTGCTGTTGAGCGCATCGACCAGCGCGTCGACGTCGCGACGCGCGCAGATCCAGCCGGTCTCGCCGTCGATGACGGCTTCGGGCAAACCGCCTGCCGGATAGACGATCACCGGGCGCCGAAAGCCGTAGGCAAGCAGCAGCACTCCGCTCTGACTGGCCACGCGGTATGGCAGGACGACCGTATCCGACGCGGCGAATGCATCAGCGGCCTGCCGCATGTCGACGAAGCCGTTGCGCACGGTCACGCGGTGGTCCGCCCGGGCTTTCTCCAACCGTGCACCGGCCGCTGCCAGTGCACCGGCGTCCTGACCGACGATCAGCGCGTGCAGGCCGGGGACGCGGAGCAGCGCGGCGAGCAGGTCCTCGAGACCCTTGTCCGGTCGCAGTTGGCCGAAGAGCAGTGTCACCGGCGCTTGCAGGTCGATCCCGAAGTGCGCCCGAGCGCGATCGGGGTCCGATGACCCCCCGCTGCGCGCCAGCGAGGAGTACTCGCCATGGGGGATCAGCGCGACGCGGCAGGCCGCCGTTCGCGGGACCCGGGCGACGTCGGCCTGCGTGTGCACGATCGTCGACGCCGCCAGCGCAGCAAGCCCGCGGTGAGTGCGGTCGCGCGCGCGGTCTCGTTCAAAGGTGTTGTGCGATGTCTGCACCACGCGCGCGCCGGCCAGCCGCATGCAGACCATCGCCACCAGGCCGAGCGGCGCGAATTCCCACCCTTGGGAGTGAACGATGTCGGCCCTGCGCGCCAGGCTGACCAACCGGGGGATCGCCAGCAGGAAGCGTAGACCGTTTGCTATCGGCCCGAGCTCCCAACGGCGCACCGACCTTGCCACCACGCTCTCGCCGCGAACGTAGTGAAAGACGCCGGTGATGTGCACTCCCGGCGCCGGACGGTACAGATGGTCGTCGGCAGTGGCGAGCTCCACTTGCCACCCTGCCGCTCCTAAGGCCCGTGTGAGCTCAGCGGTGTAGTCGGCGACGCCACCACGGCCACCCTGCTCCACCATCACCACCCGCCCGCGATGCTTCACGGAGCGAGAGTCACCCGTTGCGCCGACAGTGTTCACGCGCGGCGAGGGTACACGTTGACGCGCCGCCGCCCCGCCTAAGCGATAGCGTTGCGCCGATGCGGAGTTCGTCTGCTCTGGCCCGATCATCGTTTCCGAGTCCGCCGTTGCGGCGCCTGATCAGTGGGTGCTGGGCTCTCATGTATCTCCCGCTCCGGCTGGCCCTGCCGCTGGCTGGTCCCGCGACTGAACGTGACATCCGGCGCCAGCTTCAACCCCGGCTGGATCTGCCTCTCGTCGCTTCATACACGACGGAGCAGCTCGTCGGCGTCCTTCGACATCGGCCGTTCAGAAGCATCCTGTATTACCGTCTGCGCTGCCGTGGCATCGGCGGCAGGGCGCTCGCCCGGGCGCTCGCCGTCTTCTACAAGGGAGAGCCAGCGCTGTTCATCTCCTGCGACGACATCGGTCCGGGGCTGATGCTGTTGCACGGCTTTGCGACGATCATCACCGCACGGAAGATCGGCATGGACTGCCAGGTCTCCCAACAGGTCACGATTGGCTACGACGACCGCGGAGCTCCTCCGATCCTCGGCAACCGCGTCCGGATCGGTGCCAACGCGGTGGTCCTCGGACCGATTACGATCGGTGACGATGCCGTCGTCGGCGCCGGTGCTGTCGTTATCCGCGACGTCCCCGCCGGCGCGGTCGTCGGTGGCGTGCCAGCAAGGGTACTCGAGGGGGCCACGGATCGTTTCAGCGCGGCGCGCCGCGCCGAGTGAGGAGCTCGCCGGCCCGCTCGACGAATGCCTCCGAGTGGTCCAGATAGCGCGCGATCGAGAATTCCTTAGCGCGAGCGTAAGCGCGGGAGACACGCGCGGCTGTCTCCACTGGCTGCGTCAGGACGCGCGCGATGGCAGCCGCGGCAGCGGTCGTGTCGGCGGTACTGAAGAACAGCGCGTGCTGCTCCTCGTGCAGCATCTCCGTGATCCCTCCGGTGCGCGAGGCCACGAGTGGAACGCGCGCCAGCGCACCCTCCAGCCAGACGAGGCCGAATGGCTCCTGCCACGTTGAGGGCACGAGTAGGACATGCGCGCGTCCCAGCATCTCCGCGAGCGGCTCGGCCGCGACAGCGCCGATCATTCGGACCCGTTCAGCGATATCGAGCTCCTCGGCCAGCGCGCGCAGCTCGCGGTCGATACCCGGCGCCGGGGGTCCGCACATCACGAGTCTGGCTTCGATTCCGTGATCCCGCTGAAGCGCAGCGAGGGCCCGGAGTGCCACATCTGGCCCTTTTTCGCGGGAGATGCGACCGACGAACAGGATCGTCGTTCTCTCGTCGGGCTTCCTCTGTACGGCACACAGGCGACGCTGGTGGATTGTCGCGAGATGGATCGTCTCCTGGAGAACCGGTTCGATGGTCGAAGAGACTGACGTCAGACGTCGCGTGGTCTCGCTGCACCAGCACACGGCGGCCGGTGTCGCCGAACTCAGATCGACCCGCAGAGACGGCAACCGGTTCATCACGCGAGTGGCCACCGACCACACCGCGCGAGCCTGCTTCTCGCGTCCGACCAGATAACGGACGAAGGGATCGTGGTCGTACGGCCGGTCGAACCAATAATCGAGGATGCTGAACGCTAACGGCACACCGCACGTTTCCAGAGCGCGGAGTGCTCCTTTGGGAATGCGCGCGCCCGCCCAGACGAACACCAGGTCCGGGTCGGATTCGCGCAATGCTCGTCGAACTTCCCGAATCGCGCGGCGGGTGACCAACCCAGCCGTGAGGGTGTCACCACTGACGCCCGAGAACAGCGGCAATCGGCGCCAGATCCAGGACTCGGTCGGCGCCTGCTCCGCCCCGTGGTCGGAGGTCAACACCCGAACGTCGTGCCGCTCGCGCAGGCGGTCGACGACCAGCCCGCAGCAAGTCTCGTAGCCACCGAACGTGACCGGTGGATAGAAGTTGGTTACGACGAGGATCCGCACCAGCCCGAGGCCGCCAGCCGAACGAGGTCACGAATCATCAGGTAGCCATCCACCAATCGCCCTCCAAGCGGGTGAGCAATGCCTGGCCGCCGGTCAACACCGCCAGGATCTCCGGGCTGGAGCTGTGAACGAGTGAACGAGCGCTGTAGCGGAAGAGCGCGCCACGATGCGCCAGGGACGCCAGCAGCGCGGGCTCGACACGTCCCTGGAGCCCGGCCCCTCCGCGTGCGACAGCGTCGGCAAACAGGGAGTCGAGGACGTCGCCGGTGTGCCGGCCGGCCGCTGCGACGTGGACGACCTGACAGCCTTCGCCCGGCAACAGGAAGTACATGTACCAGCCGAGAACGCGGCCTGTCCGATCCAGTACGAGCCGCTGCACCGGCGTCCCCCACGTCCGGTTGTGGTGCAGCTCGGTGAACAGCCAGTCCAGGTAGGCCTCGTCGTAGTCCGGGAACAATCGCAGTGAGCGCGTCACAGTCGGTAGATGCTCGAGCATCAGGCTGGGCGTGAGCGGCTCGGTGCTGGTCGCGGCGACTGCCTCGGGCCGCCGGAAGTAGCGGATGCTCTTGGCGGTGAGCCGGTCGAGTCGCGCCCACAGACGGGCGCTCGCCCCCTTGGCCCGCGGACGGAAGTGCAGCAGGCGAGCGCCCATGAAGCTGAAGGGCGCAAACACCCGTGCCCAGGCGATGCTGCTCGGGTGCAGCATCTGCCCGCCGATCAGCTCGAAGATCTGGCGCATCTCGTCTGAGGCGCCGTCGGTGATCGTGAGTTCCTGCGGGCCGTCGAGGTAGTGGCGCCACAGGCGCGGGCCGACGGCGCGGTTGCGGGCCTCGGGATGAACGATTAGCGGACCGCCCGCCGCCAGGCGGATGGTCCTGTCGTCGAAGCGCATCCGGCGCACGTGCGAAGCGATGAAGGCAGTTATCTCTCCGGAGTCCTCGGCGTGAACCAGTGTCGGAATCTCCGGATCTGCCCAGGGGTCCTCGAACAGCGTCCGGCGCAGCCAGACCGGAACCTCCCGCGGAGGTATACGCCAGTCGGAGTTATCGACGAAGCGGTAGAGCTCCGCGATCTCGTCGATGTCGTCGGCGGCCAGCGCCCGGATCTCGCTCACTGCCAGCCATCCTGTCGCAGGCCGGCGATCGTTCGCGCCAGGTTGCCGATCGTGCGAAAGTCATCCACCTCCAGCGACTCGAGCGGCACGGTCACTCCGAACTCGCGCTCGAGCTCGAAGAGCAGCGTCACGAGACCTAGCGAGTCGATCAGGCTGCTCTGGATGATGTCGATCTCAGGCTCGGGCGCGGCGACGCTCAGCGCATCCTCGAACACGCGCCGGACCCGGTCGATGTCGCTGTCCACGCTCACGCCCCGGGCGCCGCCTCAGTCATGTGGCGAGTTCGTGGCGAACCTGCCCCTGAGCGCAGGCCGATCAATCTTGCCGTTGGCGTTCTTCGGCAGCTCCGCCAGCTGCAGCCACCGCGTCGGCAGCATGTACGCCGGCAGGGTTTGCGCCAGAGACGCCCGCAGTTGCACGCGATCGAGCTCGGTGCCCGCTCGCGAAGCCCACGCCGCACAGATCGACGTTCCTTCGAAGCTCTCGCTCGCCACTCCGACCACAGCGCACTCGGCCACGCCTGGCACCGCGGTCAGCGCGGTCTCGATCTCGCCCAGCTCGATCCGATAACCGCGGCTCTTTATCTGAGAGTCGGCGCGGCCCACGAAATGCAGTAGCCCGTTCTCATCGCGACGGCCCAGATCGCCCGTGCGGTAAAGACGCCGGCCCGACGTCGGATCGGTCGCGAAGGCGGCGTGCGTCTTCTCCGGATCCCGCCAGTAACCCGGGCTGAGGCCGGCCCCGGCGATATAGAGCTCTCCTATCTCCCCGGGGGGGACAGCTTGCAGCGCTTCGTCGAGCACGTAGATCTCCTCACCGGCACAGGGACTGCCGATCGGGACCGCCGTAGCCGGGTCCTCCGGGATCTCCGGCACCCTGAAGTAGCTCGACGCGATCGTTGTCTCCGTCGGACCGTAGAGGTTGGTGTAGGTGCAGTGCGGCACGCGGCGCATCCAATGAGCGAGCACCGCTCCAGGCAACACTTCCCCGCACCAGATGACGCGCTTTAAGGTCGGGAAGTCACCTTCGGCGATCGCGTCGGCTCGCATCATGTAGGCGAAAGTCGATGGCACCGAGAACCACTGCGTGAGCCGTGAATCGCGGATGAACGACGCGATCTGGTGGGGCAGCAGCACGTCCTGGGGGACCAGGTGGAGCTCGGCGCCGGCGGAAAGCGAGCCGTAGATGTCAAAGGTGGAAAGGTCGAAATGCAGGGGCGGGTGGCCGGAGATCCGATCGCCCGCCTGATGACCGAAATAAGGCAGCGCCCAATCGAGGAACGCGCCGACCATCTCATGCGTGATCACGACGCCCTTCGGCGTCCCGGTGGAGCCCGACGTGAACAAGATGTGAGCCGGATCGGCGGGACCGGTGACGCTCGGAAGCGGGGCATCTCCGTACGCCTCGACGTTCTCCGGCCGGGATTGCGCTCCCTCCAGCGAGCCCGCAACCGACACGACGGCGGCCCCGCTCCTCGTCTCGGCCAGCAAGGAAGTTGCCTCGGCAGCGGCCAACAGCAGCTTCGGCGCGGCGGCCGCCAAGATCTTGTTCACCCGCGCCGGCGGACTGGCGATATCGATCGGCACGTAGATGGCGCCCGCCTTGAGCGTCGCGAGCATGCTGATGATGGCGGCAGGCGTCTTCGCCTGGAGCAGGCAGACCCGATCACCGCGCTGAACGCCACGAGCCTGCAAGAGCCGCGCGAGCTGGTTGCTCCTCGTCTCTAGCTCGCCGTAGGCGAGCCGCTCGGAGCCCATCACCACGGCGGTCTGGCTGGCGCGCGACTGGACCGTCCGCACGACTCGATCCTGCAACAAGCGGGTCAACTGGCCACGGTGGCGCCGGCTCGCTCGAACACCGCGCCGATATGATCGAGCTCCTCCTTGGACGGCGGTATGTCGAGGATGAAGGTGGAAAAGCCGAGGTCGATGTAACGCCGGATCTCTTGCGCGACGCGGTCATAGCTTCCGACCAGATACGGGCAGAAGGTCGCGTAGTTCTCGAATGGCCACAGCCAGTAGGGGTCGTCCTCGGCGTGCTCCTCGGCGCTCATTTCTGCGAGCTGGCGATGCCAGTGCGAATCGGACACCTTCATCGCGAGCGCCTGTGTGAGCTGGCCTTTCCGGTCTTCGGGGAAGCGAGCATGCGCCACCCGCCACGCCTCGGCGGCGCGGGGCCGGGCGACGATACCGACGCGCACTCCGGAGTCCTCGTCCTCCTGCGGGATCTCGTCACCGGACCGCTTCGGGTACTTGATGGCGAGCGCCCCGATTGACCTCGCGGCAGCCAGGCCGGCCGGCGACGAGCCCGACATCAGGAGGCCGGGCTGCAGCTCGGCCGGGAGTCCGGCGGGGAGATGCAGGCCGTTGACGCTGTAGTAGCGGCCGGTGTGGGTGACCGTTTCCCCGGCCACCAGGCGCGCGACCAACTGGGCGTACTCACGCGTGCGCTCATAGCGCTCGTCGTGCGGCGTGGGGTCGCCCAGCGCCAGCAGATCGTTGCGAAAACCTCCGGCGACGAGATTGAGAAACAGGCGTCGGCCGTACAGGTGGCCGAGACTGGCCACCATGTTGGCAGCCGTGAACGGGTGCATGTAGGCGGCCTGTAGCGCGACGAGCGGCGCCAGGCGCTCGGTGCTTTGAACCACGATCTGCGCCACCAGCCAGGGATCGACCAACCCGTTGTCGGTGTAGATCAGGATCCCGGCGCAACCGGAGGCCTCGCTCCATCGGGCGACTTCGGCCACTCGCCGCAGGTAGTCCGGCCCGAGCCGCTCCCTGGACTGCGGACATGTAGAGAAGACGTCTATTCGTCGCTTTGCGCTCATCCCGCCAGAGCTCCCTCCAAACCCGATGAGCCATCATGGCACGGGTTAGATAGAGTTTAGTCGGTTTCTCGCAGAGAAGCGAGCGTAGGGTAGATATGCACAGCGTGACATGGATGATCACCGATATGACGGGCGCTGGTCACCGCACCCTAAGGGCGCGCTTAGCGCGGGCGTCTAGCTGCCGCCACGGCCGATGAAGATCATCGGCATCAGCGGCATCGATGGAACCGTCGATTTCAAGCGCCGGCATTGGCCTGGTCTCGAGGAGCGCGAATACCGGATCTCGCAAGGCCACGACTCGGCCGCGGCGTTGGTCATCGACGGGGAGTTCGTGTTCGGCGTGGCCGAGGAGCGCATCAGCCGGCGCAAGCACACTGGCGACTTTCCGATCGGCGCCGTCGAAGCGTGCCTCGGTTGGGCGGGGCTGGAGCCCGAGCAGCTCGATGAGGTGGCACACTCCTTCGATTACAGGCCATACCGCGCTTTGTACGCGGTCGATCCGATCTCCGCCCAGCTGTACCGCGAGCTGCTGTGTCGCGAGGCCTTCGCCTCCAGGGTGGCAAGGGCGCTTCCCGGATTCCGCGGTGACCGGGTTGCGCATGTCGACCATCACCTCGCCCACGCGGCGTCGGCCTACCTGACCTCGGGTTGGGACGAGTGCCTGGTGATCGTGATAGACGGCATGGGCGAGGCTCATGGGGCTACCGTCTACCGCGCGAAAGCCGGGACGCTCGAGCCCCTGCACCGGATATCGGCGGCGGACTCGATCGGAATCTTGTATTCGATCGTGACCCTGCACCTCGGGTTCGACTTCAACTCTGACGAGTACAAGATCATGGGCCTCGCGCCCTACGGAAACCCGGAGCGATTTCGATCGTTCTTCGATGCCGCGGTTTTGCATCGAGACGACGGGGGGTGGCAGATCGGGCCTTTGAAGTTGGAGCAGACGCGCGATGAGCGCGAGAACCATCTCGCCACCCGGCGCTTCCTGACTCAGCGCCTGGTGGAGCCGCGAATTCCGGACGAGGAAATCACCGACGACCATCGGGACGTCGCGGCGGCGTTGCAAGCGTGCCTTGACCGCGCGATCCTCCACCTGGCAACCCACTTCGGTGAAACCACCGGGCTCCGCAGGCTCGCGATGGCCGGCGGAGTCGCGCTTAATACGACCGCGAACGGAAGGTTGCTGGCCTCCGGTGCGTTCGATGAGATCTACGTGCAGCCCGCCGCGGCTGACGACGGCTCGGCGCTCGGGGCGGCGCTCGCTCGCGCCGCGCTCGCAGGCCACGTGTCCAACCGCCGCTCTCCGACCCCCTTCTATGGCCCCGCTCACTCCGACGCGGCCCTGACGCAGGCCCTGCGCGACTACGGCGCCCGCATCGAGGTAACCGTTCTGGACGACCTGGACGCGGCCTGCCGCGTCGCTTCGGAGCTGATCGCGGCCGGCGAGGTAGTCGCCTGGTATCGCGGGCGGATGGAATTTGGCCCACGCGCCTTGGGTCATCGCAGCATCCTCGCCGACCCTGGCCGGCCCGAGATGCGCGACCGCGTCAACGCGCTGGTCAAGATGCGCGAGGCATTTCGTCCCTTTGCCCCCGCGGTGTCACTCGAGCAGGTCGACAGGTGGTTCGACGTGCCGTCGCGCACTGAGCTGCCATATATGACCGTCAACGTGCCTGTCCGGGCCGAGTATCGATCCGCCCTGCCCGCGGTGACGCACGTCGACGGCTCAGCTCGCGTACAGACCGTCTCGGCGAAAGACAACGGTGACTTTCACGCCCTGCTCGCCGCGGTCGGTCAACGCACCGGGCGGGAAATGGTGTTGAACACGAGCTTCAACGTCAAGGGACAGGCAATCGTCAACACCCCCGCCGAGGCGCTACAGACGCTATTGAACTGCGGGATCGAGGCGCTCGTGATCGAAAACGTCCTGGTCCGTAAGCGCTGACATGCGAGCCGTGTTGCTAGCCGGAGGCGAGGGACAGCGGTTGCGTCCATACACCGCGGTGCTGCCGAAGCCCCTGATGCCGATCGGCGACCGCCCGATCATGGACTTGATCGTCCGCCAGCTACGGCACGCGGGCGCCACCCGGATCACGGTAGCCACTGGGTACCTGGCCGAACTGATCGAGGTGTTCTTCGGCGATGGCTCCAAGTACGGCGTGCCCATCGACTACTTCCGTGAGGACGAGCCGCTGGGCACGGCCGGAGCCCTCGCTCTGATCGGCGGCCTGGAGGACGACTTCCTGGTCATGAACGGCGACGTTCTAACCGACCTGGACTATGCGCGGCTGTTCGAAGAACACCTCGCCAGCGATGCGGCGGCGACGATCGCCACCCAGAAGCGCGAGGTCGAGATCTCCCTGGGCGTGCTCCGGTGTGGTGATGACGGCGACGCCACGCGCCTGACCGATTACGTGGAGAAGCCGCGGATCGACTACCAGGCCAGCATGGGTGTGTATTGCTTTTCGCCCGAGATAATCGAGCACATAGAGCCCGGACGTCGGCTCGACTTCCCCGACCTGATCCTCAGGCTGCTGGCGCGCGGGCTAACCGTTCGCGCATGGCCATCAGAGGCTTACTGGCTGGACATCGGCCGTCATGACGACTACGAACTCGCGCTGGACGAGTATGACCGCATGCGCGCCCGCCTCCTGCCTCCACCGTGATGCCCGCCGTGCTGAACCGAGAGCCGCTGGTGGCCGGCCGCGACATCGTGTGCGTCGGCTTCAATGACTGGGAGGCCGAGGTCTGGACCAACCAGCATCATCTGATGGCGCGCTTTGCGGCTCACAACCGAGTGCTGTTCGTCGAGTCGCTCGGCCTCAGGCGACCGACGGTCGCTCCCCGCGACGTTCGCCGCATGGCGCGGCGCCTCCGGCGGGGACTGCACGGCGCAGGTCGCCCACGAGCGACCGGCGTTGACGGCGTCGTCCTCAATGTGGTCTCGCCGCTCGTTTTGCCCGTCCACGCGAGCCCACTCGCGCGCCGTGTCAACGCGTCTGTGCTGCCGTGGCAGATCGGCCGGGCGGCCGCAGATCTGAGCATCACCGAGCCGATCCTGTGGGCGTATGTGCCCCAGGCCGAGCTCTTGCTCGATCGGCTGAATCCGAGCCTCGTCGTCTATCACTGCGTGGACGACATAGCCGCCCATCCCCGAATCGACACGGCCACTTTCCGGGCGGCCGAACGACGCCTCGCTCGCCGTGCAGACATCGTGCTGGCCAGTTCGCGCCCGCTTGCCGACAGGATGCGCGGGCTCAGCTCCGACGTCCACTGCATGACCAATGTGGCCGACGTCGACCTGTTCGCAGCGGCCCGCCTCCCGGGACCGGTCGACCCTGCGGTGGCGGCGTTGCCGGAGCCGCGGATCGTTTTCACGGGCGTGATCGCGGCGACCAAGGTCGACGTGCTGCTGCTGATCGAGCTAGCCACCCTGCGCCCGGACTGGAGCATCGTGCTGGCGGGGCCGGTGGGGCTCGGAGATCCGCATACCGAGGCCGCGGCTCTGGCGAGCATCGGCAACGTCCATCTGATCGGCTCGCGGCCATACGCTCACCTGCCTGCGGTCCTGCGCGGCGCGCAGGCGGCGATCATTCCCTACCTGACGAACGAGCTCACCGCGGCGATCTTCCCGATGAAGGTGTACGAGTACCTGGCCGCGGGCTTGCCCGTGGTGGCCACGCCTCTGCCTTCGTTGCAAGGCCTCGACGGCATCTCGTTCGCCGCCGGCGCCGGACCGTTCGTCGCGGAGCTCGAGCGGCTCATGGCGGAGGATGACCTTGGCGCACGCGCCGCACGCGCGCGGCTGGCCGAGGGGCAGAGCTGGGACGCCCGCATGCGCGAGATCGCGCAGCTGATCGAGGACCACCGACCCCGATGAGCAAAGCGCAGTCACCGGATAGCGACGTGCTCGTGACCCCGTTCACGCCGACGACGGATTGCGGACGCGCGATGCGCACCTATGGAGTTGTCGCCGCCTTGGCCCGCCACCGCGCCGTCGAGATCCTGTTCAAGCGCTTTTGTGCTCCTCTACCGTCGGAGGAGTATCGCCGGCTCGCCCGCGTGCGGCTGCGAGACGTGGGCAGCGCGAACGGTCCCGAGCTGGCGGTCCTCTACGCACGGAAGAGGTTGGCGGGGGTGCCGCCCGCGATCGCCCGGGGGGTGTCGCCGGAGCTGGGCCGAGCCGCGTCTGCGGCTGCCTCGGACGCGGCAAACGGCCGCGTGATCGCTGACGGCCCGACGGCAGGCGCGCTCCTCTTAGGGGGCTCGACCGCCTTTGTGTACCTGTCGCACAACCTCGAATCGGCTTTTCGGCCCGCCCTTCCGCAGTTCCGCCGCTCGTACCGCTCGATTCGGGCGCTCCGGGCGTTCGAGCGCCGGCTGCTGGTGGCCGCGAGCGAGTCCTGGATGGCCAGCCGGCGAGACATCGAGCTGGCCCGGGAGCTCGCGCCGCAGGCCAACCTGCGCTTTGTCCCCAACGTCATCGATGTGGCGTCGATTCCGGCGCCCGCAGTGGCAGGAGGCGACCCCCGTGCGCTGCTCGTAGGCGACTTCTCCTACCCGCCCAATCAGCGCGCGCTGCAGTTCATGGTCGATGAGGTGATGCCGCGCGTGTGGCGGGTCCTGCCGGAAGCGGAGCTGCTGGTAGCCGGCCACCATCTGACGCTCGAGCGCTCCGATCCCCGCGTCAGAGCGCTTGGCTTCGTGCCTCGCATCGCTGACGCGTACGCCGAAGCGGCATGCGTGGTAGTGCCTCTGCTGGAAGGCGGAGGATCGCCGCTCAAGTTCGTCGAGGCTCTGGCCCACGGCCTTCCAGTAGTGGCGACAGGACAGGCAGCAGCCGGCTTGGACGTGGCAGATGGCATCCACTATCTCAGAGCGGACGGACCGCAAGCGTTCGCCGCTGCGCTGATTCGCGTGCTGCGTGACGGCGCCGGCGAGATGGCCGGTCGCGGACGACGGCTGGCCGAGCAGGAGCATTCGATCGAGGCGCTCGCGGCTATCCTGGCGCCCACCTCGGCAGGCGGCGAGTCATGAAGATCGTGAGCGTGATGACTACCGATTCTCGCGGCGGGGCGGAATTCGCGGCCGTCGAGATGCTCGACGCGCTGCGTGCGCGAGGCCATCACACGGTGATGATCAGCGACCAACCCGGGATCGCGCGCGACACCGGGATCGACGTGCGGCCAATCGACATCGGGCCAAAGCTCTCCTCCACGAGCTGGCGCAAGCTGCTGGTGGGGTGGCCGCAGGTGGTGCTGCGCCTGCGCAACGCCCTCGCGCGTGAGGCGCCATACGATGTTCTGCTGCTGCATTACAAGAAGGAGCAGCTGGCTGCCCTGTCGCTGTCGCGCCGGTTGACGCCGACGCTCGCGTGGGCGGAGTGGGGGCCGGTGCCCTTCCCTCTCCGGCGAGGCGCTCCCCGAGCGCTCTACCTGCTCGCCGCCCGTCGCGCTGCGCTGGTCATGGCGGTGTCCGCCGGCACCCGCGAGTCGGTTTGCCAGGTTGGCATCCCGCCGGGCAAGGTCCACGTGGTTCCGAACGTGATGCGGACGGAGACGATTCGCTTTACCGAGGAGGGCCGGGCGCGCGTGCGCGATGCCCTCGGGATACCCAAAGAGGCCTTCGTCGTGGGCTGCATCTCCCGCTTTCACCCCAAGAAGCGCAACGATGTGGTGGTCGACGCGGTCGCAGGGCTGCCCGGCGCGCATCTCGTTCTTGCCGGCGACGGGGAGACAGAGTCCTCGCTTCGCCAGCAGGCCGCTCCCATGGGCGAGCTCGCTCATTTCATTCCCACGCCTGGGCGGGAGGTCAACGAGGTGCTTTCGGCGTTCGACGTGTCCGTCTTCTGTCCGAGTCCAACCGAGGGTGCACCGCGTGCGGTGATCCTGGGGATGCTCGCCGGGCGGCCCTGCGTGGCCACCGGGGCCGAGGGAGTGGCGGACATGATTGTTCCCGAGGTGGGCGGCATCTGCTCCCCGGAGAACGATCCTGCGGCCCTCGGGGCGCTCCTCAGCAGGTATCGCGACGATGTGGACCTGCGTTCCCGACACGGCGCGGCGGCACGCGCGCTTGCGGAGCGCTCCTACGCGCGAGACGTGGTCGCCGAGCAAATCGAGCGGCTCTTGCGCGAGGCCATCGCGATGGCGCAGCTCGACGGGAGCCCGCCAACTCGCGCCAGCTCCCGTGAACGTGACCGTGGCTATGCTTAGCGAGGTATGGTGAGCGATTACAGCGGCGGCACGGGGCGCTCGGAGGCGTCCGCCCTTCCGTCAGCCATGCGGGTGGTCCGCGAGCGTTGGTGGATCATCCTGCTCGTCTCCGTGCTCGGTCTCGCCGTTGGCCTGATCTACGGCGCTACGGCAAGCAAGACCTATAAGGCCACAGCGAGCGTGCTGATCCAGCCGAGCTCGCCCATCAGCAGTGCGGTTGTCGCGTCTACCTCTACGGCGGCAGAGGATCCCGCGCGTGTAGCAGCGACCGACCTGCTGCTGATGACATCTCCCGCCGTCGCCAACGCTGCTCGGCAGGCGCTGCGACTCAACATCTCCACGTCGGATCTGCAGTCTCAGGTCAGCGCCAGTGAAGAGCCCAACGCCGACCTGTTCGACATCACCGCGTCCGATAGCGATCCGGCTCGAGCGGCGCAGATCGCCAACGCATTTGCCACCGAGTTCGTCGCGTTCCGTCAAGCCAATGCGCAGCAGAGCGCAGCCGGGGCCGCGGCTGAGCTGCGACAGCGGCTGGCGGCGCTGCCCCCGACCGACACCACCGACGCTGCCGCGCTGCGGTCGGCGTTGGAGCGCGTCAGCGAGCTCGGGGCGGTCCAGACGGGTGATGCCTCGATCGCGAGCGCCGCGGTGGCACCGGCTAGCCCGTCATCACCGAAGCCCAAGCTCGATGCTGCGCTGGGTTTGATCTTCGGGTTGGCGCTCGGGCTCGGCCTCGCCTTCGTGGTCGACCTCACCGACCGTCGGATCAAGGATGGCAATGATTTCGAGGTCTCCTACGGCCTCAGCACACTGGTGCACGTTCCGGCGCGCTCGTTGTCGGCGAGCGGCTCCGACCCGCACGCGGCCGCGTTTGAGCCCTATCGCATCCTCGGTGGCGCGCTCACATTCTCCAAGCGGGCCACGGGAATGCGGTCGCTGCTGATAACCAGCGCGGTCTGGGGCGAGGGGAAGACGACTGTGGCGGTTGGCTTGGCCAAGGCGCTGGCCGACAGCGGGCACACGATCACCCTGGTGGAGCTAGATCAGCGCGCCCCGAGCCTGTCGCGGTACTTCTCCCTCAAAGCCGACTCGGGCCTGACCGCGGCCCTGGTGGACGAGGAGCCGGTGATCGATCGCCTGCAGCAGCCGGTGGCCAGCCTGCCGTGTTTGAACGTCTTGCCGGCGGGGCGGCGAATCGCGGGCAACCCGCTGGAGATGTTGCGCAGTCCGGACATGGATCGGGTGATGGAGCAGTTGCTGTCGGTGAGTGACATCGTGATTTACGACGCGCTGCCAATTCTCGGTGTGGCTGAGACCCAAGCCCTGCTGGATCATCCGAGGATCGACGGGTGCTTGATCGTCGCGCGCGCCAACCGCACCACGCGTGAAGAAGTGAGACGGGCCCGGACGATCCTTAGTCAACGCCTAGTGCAGCCGCTGGGTCTGGTGCTCACCGGGATGGAGGAGCCGGGCGTAGCCTCCTCCGGCTACGACCATGGTCAGCGCCGTTTTGCATGGCCGCGGCAGCAGCGCATCGCGCGCCCGCCACAATCCGCGACCCGACGGTACGACCGCTCGGCCGTCGAGCGCTGAGGACGTTTGAAGACCGGAGTCTCGAAGCTTGACTGATCTCGTACTGGTGACTGGCGGTGGCGGCTACATCGGTGTGCCGCTGTGCGAGGAGCTGCTTGCCTCGGGGCGGCGAGTGCGCGTCCTGGATCTGCTCCTGCACGGTCAGACCTCGGCCGCCGATCAGCTGGAACGGGCAGGCGTGGAGGTGTTGCAAGGCGACATCCGTGACCCCGAAGCCAGACGGGTGGCGCTGCGCGGGGCAGACGCGGTCGTCCATCTGGCGGCAATCGTCGGCGACCCCGCGTGCGCCCGCGATCCGGCCCTGTCGCACGAGGTCAACGTGGAGGCGAGTGGCGCGTTGGCGGCGGACGCCCGCCAGGCCGGGGCGGTGCGCCTGATTTTCGCATCGACCTGCTCGAACTATGGGCGCATGTCCGACCCCACGGTGCCGATCACCGAGGAGGGTGAACTCGCGCCTGTCTCGCTGTACGCCGAGCAGAAGGTTCAGATCGAGAAGGCGCTGCTCGCGGGCGAGAACGGCGGCCTGAAACCCACCTGTCTGAGATTCGCCACGGTCTACGGCTCCGCGCCCCGAATGCGCTTCGATCTGACGGTCAACGAGTTCACCCGCGATCTCTGGGCCGACCGCGACCTGGAGGTGTTCGGCGAGCAATTCTGGCGACCCTACGTCCACGTGCGCGACGCGGCGCGTGCGATCCGCGTGGTCCTCGATGCTTCGCCCGAGCGGGTGGGCGGCGATGTGTTCAACGTCGGGCGTTCGGGTGAGAACTACCGCAAGCTCGATCTGGTGGAGGAGATCAGGCGTCGGATCCCATCCGGGCGCGTGAGTTACGTACACCGCGACGAAGATCCGCGCGACTACAAGGTCAGCTTCGACAAGATCCGCAAGACACTGGGCTTCGAGACGCTGATGACCGTGCCCGACGGCATCGCCGAACTGATCGACCGGCTGAACGCGGGCGACTTCCCCGATCCCTTCGATCCCGTTTATCGCAATGTCCGGTGAGCCGCGGGCCGTCGCCGCGGCGCCTGCCGTTCCCGCGGCGCCTGCCGTTCCCGCCGCTCCCGCGCCGGCCCAAGCGGAATCGCCGCTCGACTCGCTGAAGCAGCTCGTGCCGCTGTTTGACCTCCGACTCGAGCAGCCGGATCTGGATGCGGTCGCGGACACACTGCGATCCGGCTGGCTCTCCATGGGCCCGCGTACAGAAGCGTTCGAGGAGCTGTTCGCTGCGCAACTGGGAACTAGGCACGCAGTCGCGGTCTCAAGCTGCACGGCCGCGCTTCACCTCGCTTACGCGGCGGCCGGGATTGGTCCCGGCGACGAGGTGATCGTGCCGTCTTACACGTTCACGGCCACAGCCGCTGCCGTGTTGTATTGCGGGGGTACGCCGGTGTTCGCCGACGTCATCGGCGACCACGACCTCTCGATCGATCCTGCCGAAGTAGAACGGCTCATCACCCCGCGCACGAAGGCCGTGGTCGCGGTGCACTTTGCCGGATATGCGGCGCCAGTGGATCGTCTCGCCGCCCTATGCGCAGAGCGCGAGCTGACGCTGATCGAAGACGCCGCGCACTCGCCCAGCGCGACGCTGCACGGTCGCAAGCTGGGGACCTTTGGCCTGGCGGGGGCCTTCAGCCTATTTTCGAACAAGGTGCTCTCGGCAGGTGAAGGCGGCCTGCTGGTCAGCGACGACGAGCGCGTGGCGACGCTCGCCCGGCGGCTTCGCACGCACGCGATGACGCTTACGAGCTGGGAGAAGCACAACGGAGCGCAGGGCGCGTACGACGTTCCGGCGCTCGGTTACAACTATCGGATCGACGAGCCCCGCAGCGCGCTTGCCCTGTCACGGCTGCATCGCCTCGAGGAGGAGATTGACCGCCGCCGTCAGCTGACCCGCCGCTACCGCCGCGAGCTGCGGTCGTTTACGGACGTGTGCGTGCCGTTCCGCGACGAGCAGGTGGACACCTCATCTTGCTACGTGATGCCGATCCTCCTCGGTGATCCCGCTCGGCGCGACGAGATTCGCCGGCGTCTCCGACAGGAGCACGGCATTCAGACGAGCATCCTCTATCCACCGGTTCACCGTTTCAGCGTCTACCGCGAGCGATTTCCGGGAGTGTCGCTGCCTAGAACGGAAGCCGCGAGCTCTCGTGAAGTCACGATTCCGTTGTTCGCGCACATGACGACCGTGCAGCAGGACCGAGTGCTCGCTGCGCTCGCCCAGGAGTTGTCACCGTGAACTGGTCGGTCCCGCTCACCGATGTCCGGATCACCGACGACGATGTCGAAGCGGTGCTCAGGTGCCTACGCAGCGGGTGGTTGACGATGGGACCCAACGTGCAGGCATTCGAGCGCGGGTTCGCCGAGTACGTCGGCGCTGCACACGCCGTCGCGGTATCGAGCGGCACCGCGGCGCTTCATCTGGCCGCCATCGCTGCGGGCGTGACTCCGGGAGACGAGGTGATCGTGCCCAACCTAACCTTCGTCGCCTCAGCGGCTGCGGCGCGGTACTGCGGCGCAACGGTGGTCCTGTGCGACAGCCTGGGCCCGACCGATCTCAACCTCGATCCGGACGACGTGCGGTCGCTGATCACCGAGCGAACGCGGGCGGTGATCGCGGTTCACTTCATGGGCTACGCCGCTGAGGTCGAGGCGCTGCGCGCGCTGTGCAACGAACACCAGCTACATCTGATTGAAGACACCGCCCAGGGCCTCGGCGCTCGCACCCGCTCGGGCGCCATGGCCGGCACCGTGGGCGAGCTTGGCTGTTACTCCTTCTTTTCCAAGAAGCAACTGTCAGTCGGGGAGGGCGGCATGGTGGTGACCGACAACCCGGATCTCGCGGCCAGGATCCGGCTGCTGCGCTCACACGGGATGACATCTGTAACCTGGGATCGCCACCTGGGCTACGCCGAGTCCTATGACGTGGTGGACATAGGCTTCAACTTCAGGATGGATGAGCCCCACGCCGCCCTGGGGTTGAGCCGGATGCCCCGCCTCGACGAAGACACGGCTAGCCGGCGAGCGCGGGTCCGCCAGTACCGGGCAGCGCTCGCGGCGCATCCTGCGATCACGATCCCGTGGAGCGATCGCGATGTGGCGTGCTCCTCGCACTTTGCCTTCCCGATCCTGTTGCCCGACCGTCGGACGTGTGACCGGCTGCGCTTGGGGCTCGCTGCGGTCGGCATTCAGACCACAGCGTACCCGGCCATTTCTGAGCTGAGTGCTTACCAGACCGGCAACCGAGTCGGCGCCGCGCGCTCCACAGAGCTTGCCCAGCGCCATTGCGTGTTACCGCTCTCTCCCGTGATGACCGAAGCGGACGTGGAAACCGTAGTGACGGCGGTGTTCGAAGTGCTCGAAGTGGACGGCGCCGCGCAGTCGGGCCGGGCGGCCGCGATCAACTGAGCTGTTCGAGCACGGCCGCGAACTGCCGGGCGAAGTTCTCGGGCGCAAAGCGGGCGGCCTGCTCGCGCAGGTCGTCGGCCTTCAGGGTCATTCCCTCGAAACGCTCGATCGCCGAGCTCAGGCCGGCCACCGTCGCGTCCTCGAACAGCACGCCGGTGACTCCATCCACGACGGAATCCCGGACACCGCCGAAACCGTAGGCGATCACCGGCAGCCCAGCCGCCTGGGCCTCGACCGGCACGATCCCAAAATCCTCCTGTCCCGGGAAGAGCAGCGCCCGCGCGCCCGAAAGCAGTTCTGGCAGCTCGTCGTCCGGGACATGCCCGAGGAACTCGGCGCCGGGCCCTGCGGCGGCTTGCACCGATCGCATCGCGCGGCCCGAGCCGACGACCTTGACCGGGCGGTTCAGCTTCTTACAGGCGGCGACCGCGAGCTCCGCCCGCTTGTAGGGCACTAGGCGACCGAGGAACAGGTAGTACTCCTGTGGATCGTGGACAACGCGTTGAAGCCGCACTGTGTCCACGGGGGGGTGGATCACCAATGCTTCACGGCCCCAGAAACGCCGGATTCGCTCCGCGACGAAGGTCGAGTTCGCGATGACCACGTCGGGCCCGTTCCCTGGCTGCGCGGCCGCGCGATCACGGCGCCGAAGGTGAGGCGCAAGGGCCTCGAACGCGAGTCTGCCCGCGATGCCCAGCTTCTCGCCAGCCAGGTAGTCCGGATCCCATGCGTAGCGCATCGGCGTGTGGCAATAGCACACGTGTGCGATGCCGGGCGGTTTGCGGACGTTCTTGGCGCACGCATGGTTGCTGGAAATAATCAGGTCAAAGTCGCGGAGATCGAACGACCGCACCGCACGGTCCATCAGCGGCAACAGCTTTGGATACATCGTCCGTGCCATCGGCAGGCGATTGAGAAAGGAGCTCGTGACGCTTCGGCCGGTGATCGCCGACGGCCACGGCTCCGGGTCGAACACCGTCGTGAAGAGCTCCGCCTGTGGAAACAGTTCGAGCAGCGCCAGCAGTACCTTCTCAGAGCCGCCCGGGATGGTCAACCACTCGTGGACGACCGCCACACGTCGGAAACGCTCCTGAAGACGAGGAGCAAGGTCACTCTGGACCGACGCGGAGATCACTATCCGCCGTGAAACAGCGCGATAACCGTCAGCACCAGGATCTTGAGGTCAAGTCCCAGTGACCAGTTGGCCACGTAGTAGTTGTCCCACTCGATCCGATCCCGAAGCGAAGTCGGTCCTCTGAGGCCGTGCACCTGGGCCCACCCGGTGATTCCTGACTTCACGCGGTGGCGCTCGTGGTAACGCGGGATCTCGCGCCCGAACAACTCTACGAATTCCGGGCGCTCCGGACGCGGCCCGACAATGCTCATGTCTCCCTTCAGCACGTTGATGAGTTGCGGCAGCTCATCGAGTGACAGCTTGCGCAACACCCCACCGATGCTGGTCAGGCGATTCTGCCCATCCACCCCCCCGGGGCCGACGTCGCGCTCGACGAGACGCGAAGCCACGAAGTCCTCGCCGTGCGAGTTCGTTATCCGCCCCTGCCACTGCATCGAGCGGAACTTGTAGAGGTCGAACGTGTTGCCGTCACGCCCGACGCGTCTCTGGCGGAACAGGATCGGCCCGCGCGAGGTTAGGCGCACAGCGAGCGCGACCGCTGCGAGCAGGGGGGCCAGTACGACAAGCAGCGACGCCGCCAACAACCGGTCGAACGCGTGCTTGACCGCGAACTGCCACGCCCGTTGATCGACGGCGTCAAAGCAAAGGAGCGGAAGCCCGCCGAGGGCCTCATAGTGGAGGCGGTTGTTGATCGTCTCGAACATCCGAGGAACGACCGAGACCTCAACACCGCGTTCTTGGCAAGTACGTATGAGCTGGCTTAGCCGGACGTCGGGACACCGGCAGAAGCTAACTATGAGGCCGCGTGCCGCCGTGCTCGACAGAACATCCTCGATCGTGTCGGGCGTGCCCAGAACCGGCACCCCCTCCTCGTACCCCTCGTCCGTCATCGGAGGGTCGTCGTCGATGAAGCCCACGGGAGACATGCCGTACTCCGGAGAAGCCTTCAGACGCCGGGCCACGAGACGCCCGACCGCTCCGGCACCGAGGATCAAGACGGGTCGAGGTGATACACGCCGTGACCTTAACCGGCGCTGGACAAAGGCCAGCACGAGCCGGCCGCTGAAGACCAGCGATCCCGCCAGCAGCCAGATCCGCACCCACAGGCCTGGGTGCGTCACGCGTCCGAGAATCAGCAGGTCCAGCATTGCGACAGCCATGGTGGCGATGGTGATCGCGCTCGGGATGCCCGGAAGCCAATCGAGAGCGAGGATTCGCAGCCGCCTTCGATAGGCGCCCCGCAGCGCCAGCAGCGCCACGGTCAGCACGGGCAGGGCCACCACGACCGCAGGTGCCTTCACTGGCGCCAACTGGCCGCCGACGCCGCGCTGCGCCAGCAGGACAGCCAGGGAGGCCAGGGCGAAGTCCAGCGAGACGTAGAGGATCGTCCGGCCAGGTCCCTCGAGCCAGTAATCCACGATCCGGCCCGTGGGGGGAAGCGGATCGGGGTGACGGGCGAGAGCGTCGTCAGGCAGCTCGGCCCGTTCCAGCGGCACCGCACCGCCGAGCCCCTTTCTTATGCGCTGCGGAACGCGGGCCGGCATCATCCAGCGCGGCCTTTCGATCCGGGCAGCGCCGTGGGTTCGCGCGGTGGCGCATGGCCAACGCCCCCGCTTTCCGACGATCGCACGCTCTTCCGCGATACGCCGAGCCCATTGCCGTCCAGGCATCCCAGCTCACAGCTCATTCACGTCACCACACCCCGCTCACCGCGACTCGTTCACCGCCGCGGCTCACATCTGACCCGTTGTTGCCCGACCGCCCGGCAACTATAACAAATTAGATCCAGCTTTCCGGAGTGATGAGGAGCATAAGGGAGCTTTAATCACCGGCGATGCAGCCTTGACGAAGCTGCTCACCGGCTGACCGGGTGGGGTCCGGGCTGTCTTCGCCCGCGTTGATTACTAACCGCCGCCGCTGACGGTCCCACTGCCGCCCGGCTGGCTCGACGACGCGCCGCCAGCTCCGCCGCCCGACGTTCCGGAACCGCCGGCCGAGGGCGCGGATCCGCCGCCCGAGGACCCAGATCGGCCGCCAGAGGACCCAGACTGGCCGCCAGGGGACCCGGACCGACCACTCGAGCTCCCGGATCCGGGGCCGGCGCCAAGCGATCCACCACCAGTGTGCTCGGGGCTAGCGCCCCCGGCCTCGGATCCACTTGCGCTGCCATTGTGCGTGCTGGAATATCCGCCGGCTCCGGCAGCTGGGGAGCCACCGGCGGGATTGGCGATCCCCACCGGGGAGGACCGGGGCGCTCCCGCAGGAGTGCCTGACGTCGCCGGACCGGACGCATGACGCGAGATCGCGGCCCGCGCCCCAGGAGCAGCGTGGTGCGCGACCGGTCGAGGTCGCGAAACTGCTGCTGGGGCGACCCGTCGCGGCGAGGCCGACCGACCGCCCGCCGTCCGCCGGCCGGTTGCCACGGGCTGCCGCACGAGCGGCGCGTTCGCGGGCACGCCGTTCGCGTCGGCAGCCACGCGTTGGGACACCGGTGCGATCGGCCGGCGGACCGAATGGCTCCGGGAGCCCGTATCAGTCGCGGTTTCGACTCCGATCGCGATGCCAAGCGCCAGGAGAAGCGCGATACCCGCTCCCAACAGCCGCCGTCTTGGCTTGGAGGCTGGCCTTGAGCGCCGGGGAGCGCCGGCAACCCCCGCCGCACTGAGTCCGGCAACCCCCTCCGCACCAAGTCCGTCAACCCCCGCCGCACCGAGTCCGGCCATCGTCTCCGCACCGAGTCCGGTTTGCCCCGCGCGAGTCTCGCCTCCCGTCCCGCCCTCGATTACCGCCGGACTCTCGGCCGCCCCGCTGTTGCCATTACTGAGATCGGCCAACGCGGCTCGCGCCTGGTTCGCCACCTCGGCATCGCCACGATCCCGTGCTCGTGCATAAGCTTCCTCCGCACCGGCCCGATCGCCCTGCTCTTCGAGCAGCGCACCGAGATTGAAAGCGCCGGTGGCGTTGCCGCGGGCATCTGCCCGCCGGTAAGCCTCGATGGCGCTGGTGCGCTCACCCTGGCGCTCGCACAGGGTGCCGAGGTTGCATGCGGCGGCGGCGTGTCCCCGCCTGTCGGCACGACGGTAGGCGGCGGCCGCAAGCACCAGGTCGCCGCGCTCCTCGAACACGCAGCCGGCGTTGAACGGCCCGGCTGCGTCGCCGCGCGCATCGGCGCGACTGTAAGCGGCGATCGCGCCGGATTCATCACCCTCTCTTTCGAGGAGAATTCCGAGATTGGTTGCGGCGGCGGCATGCCCGCGAGTTTCCGCTCGACGGTAAGCGGCCGCAGCCCCGGCCCAGTCGCCGTCGCCTTCAAGGACCAGGCCGAGGTTAAATGCGGCGACTGCGCCATCGCGGCCATCTGGCGCCCGGCGGTCGCCGCGCGCTTCGGCGCGGCGGTAGGCATCCAGCGCAGCGGCGCTATCTCCGTCGTGCTCGAGCAGCACGCCGAGATTGAAGGCGGCGGCCGCGTGTCCGCGGGCGTCCGCTCGCCGATAGGCCGCCGCGGCGTCGGCGAGCTTGCCCTGCTTTTCCAGCAGCACGCCGAGGTTGAACGCGGCCGCGCTGTGTCCGCCGTCGTCCGCTCGACGGTACGCGGCGGCCGCCTGGGCCAGATCGCCCCGCTCCTGAAGCGCGGTGCCCCGAGTGAACGCGACAGCCGCGAGACCGCGCGCACGTGTGCTCTGATCGGCGGCTGAACTTCGTTGATCGGGGTCGCCAGAAGTTCCCCTTTCGGGTGCTGCGGTCAACGCAACGCCGCCCGGCTGCCTGGTGAGACTGCCTGCGCGGTCCTTCACACCGACTGCTGAAGATGGCGCCACCCTGTCCCCGCTTGTGATCACCCTGGCCAGACGGCAGATCATACCTCGAATGGTCTGAGATCTTGCGGTTTGCCTAGAATTGCGTAGTCTTTAGTGCCTCGCGCCGGCCGGGGGCGTAGCAAACACCAAGACCCAAAGGAAGGCGTTGCGAGGAATCACAGAATGCGGGGGGCGGAGTGTTTCTCGCTGCCTGCGGCATAGGACGCGGGGTGTGCTCTTCGGGGTCGTCGCGTTGGCCGCGGGCGCCTCGCACTTGTGGCTGCTGACGCCAGCCTCCGCGGCGGCAGCGAACCCGGTGACGGTCAAAGTCGAACTGTCACCGGCGACGATCGTCGCGAGCGGGACCCAGACAAGCAAGGCGACCGCCACCGTGACGAGGGCGGGCAAGCCGGTGTCGGGGCAGAATGTCGTGTTCTCGGCCGCGGACCCGGGCATCAAGTTCGGGCCAACCACGGAGCCGGCGAAAGGCACCTACGTCGCCACCTTGAGTGCCTCGACGACGGCCGGTACCACGACGATCACCGCGACCGACAGATCGGATCCCGCGTCCGGCCAAGCGACCCTGACGCAGGCGCCCGGACCGGCGACCCACATAACACTGACCCTCCAGCCGACGCTGATCGCCGCCGACGGCAATTCGTTTGCCACCGCGACCGCCACGCTCACCGACGCGCACGGCAACCGGGTTCCGACCGACACCGTCACGTTCTCCTCCTCGGATCGCGGCGAGCGGATCCAGCTGCTGAGCAATGCGGGCAACGGGACCTACAGCGCGCTGATCAGAAGCTCGACCACGCCCGGCCCGGCCACGATCTCGGCCACGGACATCGCCGCCAGGATCAGCGCCTCTGTCGCGCTGACTCAGACCGTCGGCGGCAGCAGCGTGTCCGTCGTGTCATTTCCTTCCGCAGCGGTGACGAACGAGCCCGTGACGCTGATCGCGACAGTCTCTTCCATTCTGGGACCACCGTCGGGAACGATCACGTTCGCCGACGGTCACGGAGCTGCGCTCGCGGGCTGTGCGCCGAAATCGGTGTCGTCGACGAACGGGACAGCAATCTGCCAGACCACGTTCGCCGGATCGACATCGCCCGAGCAGCTGACGGCGACCTTCTCGCCGAATGTGGGCTCGCTCGTCGCAGGCTCGACCGCCCGGACCAGCGTCAGCGTCAGCCGTGATTCGACGTCGACTTCGGTCGGGGCGTCGACCACGGTTAATTCCGGGGCGCCAACCACGTATATCGCGACCGTCGCCCCGCCGGCGGCCCGCCCGGGGCCGATCACGCCGTCCGGCTCGGTCGAGTTCCTCGACGGCGGTCACCCAATAGCCGCGTGCGCGGCGCAGACGCTCACGAGTGGCCAGGCCGCTTGCAGGGTCACCTACACGGCACCTGGCACGCATAGCATCACCGCGCAGTACAGCGGCGACGGCAATTTCGTCGGCTCTGCATCAGCGCCCGCGCCGGTGAGGGTTGTGTCCCCGGTCCTGGGAACCATCGCCGCGACCATGCAGTGGAGCTTCCAGTTCGGACCGACCTACACGAATGTCGTCCTCCTCTCCGTCAGCGGCGCTCCGCCGGGCGGGAGCGTGCTTCTCAGCTGTCGCGGGCTCGGTTGTCCGTTCAACCGACGCGCGATACCGGTCACCAAGGTCAGGCGCTGCGGACCGAAGGGGAGCCGTACCTGCCCCACGCATGGAAGGGTCGACCTCACGCCGGCCCTCCGAAACCATCGCCTGCGCGCCGGCGCCCGACTTAACGTCCGGATTGTCCGACGCGGCTGGATCGGCAAGTACTACATGTTCACGGTTCGACCGCGCCGTGGCCCCCGGATCCAGATCGCCTGCCTGGCTCCCGGGGCAACCCGGCCGGGCGTGGGCTGCTGAGTATTTGTGGCGGTCGCGCTTTGTGGCATCGGCTGAAGCCGCGACCCGGCCGGTGGCCACCCGCGTGTTCGCGTCCTCGCTGAGGCGGTCGCCATCATTCAGCCGGCCGAGCCCCCCGGCGAGGATGACGAACCCGCCGCCCTTGACCACATGCAGACGCGCACTCGTGGCGGTTGCTCACAGGACGGAGCGGATCTCGCGCTCGAAGGTGCCGATGTGCAGGGTCAGGATCTCTCGAGCGCGGGGCGCGTCGCCCGCGTCGATGGCGCGCAGCACGTCCTCGTGCTCGTGCACACGGACGAACAGGTGGGGGAGCCGATCGATCACCAGGTACCAAATCCGGAGCGAGAGGTTGAGATACCGCCCGAGGGTCTCCTCCAAGAACGGATTGCCGGCGCAGCGGTAGATGAAGCGATGGACGGTGGCATCGAGGTCCATCAGCATTTCGATCTCGTCATTTCCGTGGCTGAGCTCGAGCTCGTCCAGCAGGCCGGCCAGCTCGGCGCGCTGCGCTTCAGTTATCCGCTCGGCCGCGCGGTAGGCGGCGTGGCCCTCGAGCTGGGCGCGGACGTCGGAGATGTCGGCCAGGTCGGTGATGTTGATCTCCGAGGCGAACGTGCCGCGGCGCGGGAACACGGCGACCAGGTTCTCGAGCGCAAGGCGCTTGATCGCCTCCCGGACCGGCGTTCGCCCCATCTGGAGCTCACGGCCGATCGCGTCCTCGTCGATCGGCGCCCCGGGAGGGATCCGCAGCGTGACTAGCCGGTCGCGTAGGGCCCGGTACGCGCGATCGGCGAGCAGGCCGCGTGGGGCGTCCCCACCCTCGGACATGACTGATATATCAGTCATCGCTCAGGAGTCTACCCGGGGTCCAGACCGGCGCCAAGTACGTCGTTTCGCCGCCTGGCCACGGGGAAGCTACAAGCGACCTACGCCGAGCTGAGGTGTAACGATCTCGTGCCCCCGCCACGTCGTCCTGGATGCGTATCAGCGAGCTGAGCCGTCGCGTCGGCGTGTCGAGCGACACGCTGCGGGTGTGGGAGCGTCGCTACAGGCTGCTCAACCCGCGCCGGACCACCAGCAACATTCGGCTGTACTCAGCGGTGGACGAGGCGCGGGTGCGCCTGATGACGCGGAGTCTCGGAGAAGGCGTGCCGGCTGCGCAGGCCGCTGAGCTTGCCAGGGCGGCGCGCCTGACGCTGCGACCGGGGACGACGGGGCAGGTTCTGGAACACGACGGCGCGGCGGCGGCCAGACGGATGAGCGCGGCGCTCGACGCGTTCGACGAGTCCGGCGCCGAGCAGGCCTTGCAGCAGCTGCTCAGCGAGTACGCACCCCTAGCCGTCATCCGGGACGTGGTAGTGCCTTACCTTCATGAAGTAGGAGAGCGGTGGGCCGCCGCACACATGACCGTCGCGCAGGAGCACTTCGCCAGCAACTTCCTGCACTCCCGCTTGCTTGCCTTGGCCCGCGGCTGGGACTGTGGTCTCGGCCCGCACGCGCTGCTCGCGTGCAGTCCGGACGAGCTGCATACCCTGGGTCTGATCTGCTTCGGCGTCGCGCTGCACTCCCATGGCTGGAAGATCACCTACCTCGGCGCGGCGACGCCGGTCGAGATGGTCTCCGACGTGGCGAGCCGGCTCCGGCCCGACCTCATCACCGTCAGCGTCTCGGTGACCGGTCGCCTCGAGCCCGTGCTGGCACAGCTTGCCGATCTCGCGGCGCAATGGCCGCTGGCCATCGGCGGCCCCGCCACGGATGCACGGGCTGCCGCTCGATGCCGCGCGCTGCACCTGGCCGGCGATCCGGTCACGGCGGCCGCTTCCATCGCGGCGGCGGGAGCCTGGCCCGCCGGTCTGCGCCCGCCCGTCGGTCTCCGCCCGCCCGTCGGATCCCGGGCGGGCAGAGACGGAGGTGAACGAGCGGCAGAGTCCCGGAGCGTGACTAGCGCGGTGACTACACGGGGAACTTCGGACTAGCCGGCGTCGGTATCGCTTTCGATCCGTTCCTTGCGAACCTCCTCGGATATCTGCCGCTCCTCGGTCACCGCGTCCTTCTCCAGCCGGACACGCTCCTTGGGGACTGCACGCTTCTCCACCACTGGTTGTTCCTCGTGCAGCACGATCTCGTGCTCCTCCTCGGAGATCTCGGGACCGTCGAGGGCCTGATCGACGTTCGCGTCGGTGATCGGCTCGCGCTCCAGCCGCACCTCCTCGCGCTGCACGGGGACCGTCGTCTGCACTTGCTCGGTGACCACGTACTTGCGCAGACGAACCCGGCCTCGCTCCTGCTGGGTGGTGCCGACGCGCAGCTCCTCTTCCGAGCGCGTCATCGCGTCGTCGGTCGTGGGCCCACTCACGTCGTGGCCGCTGCCGGCACCCTGCGCGCCGCTCCGGCCAGCCGGAGCTCCTTGCGCCGTGGTGCTGCCCTCGGCCGTGTACGGCACGCCGTAGTGCTCGAACAGCGCGCGCTCCTCAGCCTCCGAGAGATCCCCGTCGGCTTCGACACTCGGCGCCGCGGCGACATGATCCTTGGTCGTGTTCACGCGAACGTCCTCGCCGTTCGGCTCGGCTCCGGCGAGCGGCACGAACTGCGAGCGCATTCCGAGCAGGCCGCTCGAGACCAGCGCCCATTCGGGTTTTCCGTTCTGCCGATCCTCATAGATCTCCTTGATGCGGCCGATCTTCTCGCCGTCGGAGCCGACGATGTCCCGGTCCTTCCAGGTGTATGCGTCGGTCATTGCGGTCATGTTTTCTCCTAACTGATCGTGACTTCTGTCAGATCCGTGGGCGGGCGGCCGTGGCGGCTGGTTCCCGCGCTCTCAAACCACCTGCTGCGTCGCAGAGTGGTGAACGTCTGCGGAATACCCGCTGCTTCAAATGACAAAAGCGATGTCCAAGGTCTGTCCAGACACCGCAATGACGCTCAGTGACACCCTTAGGTCACACCCGTCGGTGCGACGTAGCGACACCATGTGAATCTCTTAACGTACTCCGCCACCCGCGGAGGTGGCGGAGTACCACGGCCGTGCGCGCCCGGGAGTGACACGGCGAGTGGCGCGCAGCGCGCGAATTGTGGACGATCCCCTTCCCGCCGTCTATCGTCAAAACTGTGGATTTCCACGCGCCGGGCCGGGCCGCTACAGCTCGAGGATGATCTCGCCGTCCCGTACGCCCAGCGCGATGGCGTGGGCGCGGTTCCGGGCGCCCAGCTTCTCCAGGCAGTGGCGCACGTGGGTTTCCACGGTCGAGGGCGACACGCGCAGCTCGGCGGCGATCAGAGAACTGCTCCGACCCATGGCGATCAGAGCCAGCACCTCCCGCTCCCGGTGGGTGAGGACCGATCGGGCCCGGCTCGCGGGATCGAGATCCGATCGGCCAGGCGGGAACATCAGGATGGAGAGGTGCTGCCCGGGAGCGACGCCTGCCGTGGCGCTGTATTCGATCTGCACCCGCTGCCCGTCGGGCATGAGGAGCTCGAATGTGCCCTGTTGGGTTCCGTCTCGGATGAAGGCAGCCCACAATGCCTCGACCTGCGCTCGATTCTCGGGCGGCGTGAGGTCATCAATCCGCATCCGCAGCACCTCCTCCTCCGGAAGCCGGAGCAGGAGGCAGGCGGCGGCGTTCGCGGCGACGTACCGACGCTGATCGTCGGCGATGACCATCGGGACGAGACTTCGCGAGAACGAAGGAGTCCGGCTTATAGGGGCGCGGGAACCAGTCTGCATCGAGGCGAATGCTCCCATTGCGGCGCCCCGTCAGCGTACGCAGATCAGCGCGGCAGGGCGCGGCGGACGGGACGGGCCAAGAGCAGCCCGAGCGTGGCCGCGCACAGCGCCGCCGCCACCGCGAAGGGGACCGCGTCGCTGCTCGCCTTGGCCAGGGCACCGCCGCCGCCCGCCCCGGCGATCTGGCCGCCCGCCCAGGCCAGGTTGATCAGCGCGAGTGCGTAGGCCTGGCTCATGCCATGTGCGTCGGCCGCGCCCGAGAGCATGGCCATGGCCGGCGCCCAGAACGTGCCGAGCGCGACCGTCTCGAGGAGGATCACGGCGGCCAGCGCCACCGCGGTGTCCGGAACGGTGAAGCAGAGCAGGGTTATCACGGCGGCGCCGAGCCCGATCCGCAGCGGAAGTATTGGCCCGCGCCGGTCGGACAGGTGACCGACCGCTGGGCTCATGGCCGCCTCAACCGCGGCGGCGAGCAGGAAAACCGCGCCGATGCCGGCGGCGTCGGCGCCCAGCCGTCCCAGCCGCAGCGGCCCGAGTACGTTCATTGCGCCCGAGGCCGCGGCCGGGATCGCCACCAGCCACATTCCGAGCGCGATGGCCGGCTGGCGGAGCTGGTGGCTGAGCGCCACCCGGCCGGCTGGCCGCTCGGGACGGACCGGCGCCGGCAGCAGCTGGACGGCGGCAGCCAGGCCTGCCGCAACCAGGACCACGGCCGAGAACACCGGCCCGCGTCCCAGCGCATGCGCCAGCGTGCCGACCACCGGCCCGAACAACGCGCCGCCGATGCCCGCGGCAAGCGCGCCGCCGATCGCGCTGCCGCGCCGCTCGCGCGAGACCTCGGCGATCAGCCAGGCCAAGCTGCCCGACCAAGTGCAGGCACCGCCCACTCCCTGGATGAACCGCGCGAGGTCGAGCAACAGGACGTTGTCGAGCAGTCCGAAGGCCAGGCTCGAGCTACCCATCAGCGCCAGGCCGGTGTAGAGGGTGACCCGGGGACCGGCGCGCTCGGCCAGGATCCCGCCGGGGATCGAACCAACCAGCGTGCCGACCGCGTAGGCCGCCGTGAGCACTCCGGCGGACGCCTTGGACAGGTGGAGCTGCTGGGTCAGTGTCGGCAACAGCGGCACCACCGCCGCGTAGAACACGGTGTCGAAGAAGACGACCGCGCCGGCGACGATGAACAGCAGCCGCAGCTCGCGCTGCGCCAGACGGCTAGTCACCCAGCTCGGCCCGCCGGCGCAGCACGAACTCCTCGAGCTCGGCGCGAATCGCGTCGTCGAGCGGAGGCGGCTCGTAGCGCTCAAGGGTCTCCCGCCAGATCTCGGCCGCGCGGCCGGCGGTGTCCCGGGCGCCGCGTTTGGACCACCGGTCGAAGTTCTCGGTCGAGGAGAGCAGGGGGCGGTAGAAGCACTCGCGGAAGCGCTCGAGCGTGTGAGCGGCGCCGAGGAAGTGCCCGCCGGGGCCCACCTCGACATGGGCGTCGTAGGCGAGCGATGCCTCGTCGATCTCGAGCGGCGTGAACTCGTGGCGCAGCTCGCGCAAGAGCTCGATGTCGACGATGAACTTCTCGTAGCAGGAGACCAGTCCGCCCTCGAGCCAGCCGGCAGAGTGCATGACGAAGTTGGTACCGGCCAGGAACGTCGGCAGCATCGTCATGAGCGACTCATACGCGGCTTGGGCGTCGACGGTTTGCGAAGCGTTGAGGCCGCCGCCGCCCCGCCAGGGCAACCCGAACCGTCGCGCGATCTGGCCGGTGCACAGCACGCCGACGCCCGATTCAGGCGTGCCGAACGAGGGTGAGCCGGACTGCATGTCGGTGTTGGAAAGGAAGCTCCCGAACACCACCGGGGCGCCGGGACGGATGGTCTGCGTCAGCGCGATCCCGGCAAGCGCCTCGGCCACCTGCTGCACGAGCGTGGCCGGTAGCGAAACGGGGGACATCGCGCCCATGAGCAGGAACGGTGTGATGACCACGGCCTGCCCGGCCTTTACGTACTCGAGCATCGCGGCGAGCATGCGGTCGTCGTAGCGCAACGGCGAGTTGACGTTGATGAGGGAGATCGACACCGGGGCGCGCTCGATCGCCTTGCGGCCGCCGAACACGATCTCGCCCATCCGGATCGTGTCGGCCGCGTTGGGGCCGCTCGTCACCGATCCCATGTAGGGCTTGTCGGACAGGGTCTGGAGCGCGAACACCATGTCGAGGTGGCGCGAGTCGAGCGGGCGGTCCTCGGGTTCGCAGATCGTCCCACCGGGCGAGTCGAGCTCGCCGAACGCCTGGCAGAGCTTCACCAGGTTCTCGAAGTCGGCCATCTTGGCATCGCGCCTCGTATCGCCTTGACGGATGAACGGGCAGCCGTAAACCGGTGCGAACACCATGTGGTCGCCGCCGATGTGCGCGGTGTTCGCGGGGTTGCGGGCCTGCAGCTCGAACTCCCTGGGGGCCTTGGTGATCTGCTCGAGGATGAACTCGGGGTCGAACCGGACGCGATTCTCGTCCTCCACCGTCTGGCCGGCGTCTCGCAGGGTTTCGACCGCCTCGGGCAGGAGGAATTCGATCCCGATTTCCGACACCAGCCGTCGCCAGCCACGGTCGATCACGTCCATTGCCTCCTCGCTGAGGATCTCGTAGCGGGGCATCGAGTTCACGAACACGGCGGGCTCCTCGCGGTTTCCGGGCTTGACCTGGCGACTTCTATGCGTAATCTATACGGTGTGGAACAACAGTTCCAAGTTTCTGCCGGCAGAGGCGGAGCGCGCGCGAGCGGCGGCGCCCCCGCCCTTGGGACGGCCGCGATCGATCGCGGTGCCGATCTGCTCGTGCGCGTCCTCGAGTCAGAGGAGCCGGTGGCGCTGACGGACCTGGCCAGCGCAGCCGGCTTGCCCAAGAGCACGGCGTCTCGCCTGGTCAGCGCGCTGGAGCGCCGCGGGCTGATCGAGCAGGACGGCGAGCGCGGCCGGCTGCGGCCCGGACCGGCCATCCTGCGCGTGGCGGAACGCAGCATGCTCGAGCGCAACATCGTCGAGCTGGCCCGGCCGGCGCTCGATGCATTGGCCGAGGTCACGGGTGAGACGATCAACTTGGCCGTGCCCGGGCCGGAGGGAGTCGAGCACATCGCCCAGGTGGACAGCCGGCACTTCCTCGGCGCCGGCCAGTGGGTCGGCCGGTCGGTGGGCTACGAGCATTCCGCCAACGGCAAGGTGTTCGCGGCCTTCGGTCGCGCGCCGGCGGCGGCGGCCGGGCTCACGACGGCCGGCGAACTCGATGCCGTTCGGCGGGACGGCTTTGCCGCGTCTATCGACGAGCTCGAGGTCGGGCTGTCCGCGATGGCGGCGCCGGTGCGCGGCGCGCGCGGCGAGGTGATCGCTGCGCTCAGCATCTCAGGTCCCAGCCTGCGGATGCCTCCGGCCCGGGTGCGAGAGCTGCAACCAATCTTGACCAGCGAGGCGCGGACGCTGAGCCGCCGTCTCGGCCACCGCGAGCAAGGAGAAAGGGCGGCGTGACCGACGAGGAAATCCTCCAGCTTCTGTACGACGAGACGCTGGTCGGCAACGCCCCGGCCGTGCGGCAAGGCGTCGAGGACGGCCTGGAGCAGGGGCTCGCGCCCGACCGGATGCTCTACGACGCGTTGATCCCGTCGCTGGAGGAGGTCGGCGCGCGGTTCGAGCGCGGTGACTTCTTCGTGCCCGAGATGCTCATCGCCGCCCGCGCGATGCAGGGCGCGCTCGACATCCTGCGCCCGCTTCTGGCCGAGACCGGAACCGCGGAGGTCGGCACGTTCCTGATGGGCACGGTGAAGGGGGACGTGCACGACATCGGCAAGAACCTGTGCAACATCATGCTCGAGGGCGCCGGGTTCCACGTCATCGACCTGGGAGTGAACGTGGCGCCGGAGAAGTTCATCGAGCAGATCGAGGAGCATAACCCGGACATCGTCGGCTTCTCGGCTTTTCTCACCACCACGATGCCGATGTTCAAGGCGAACATCAACGCACTCGAGAAGGCGGGACTGCGCGAAAAGGTGATTGTGATGGTGGGTGGCGCGCCGGTGACGCAGGAGTACGCGGACGCGGTCGGAGCAGACGGCTACTCGGCCGACGCGTCGGCCGCGGTGAAGAAGGCGAAGGAGCTGCTCGAGCTACGGCGCGAGAAGGTGCCGGCATGAGGGGCGCGTTTTCGGCCGAGACCGTTCTGCGGTCGCGGACCAAGACGGTCACAATCGCAGCCGACCGCCCGTTTTGCATCATCGGCGAGCGGATCAACCCGACCGGTCGCAAGAAGTTCGCCGCGGACCTGCGCGCCGGCGAGCTCGGGGCGGTGACGCATGATGCGGTGGCGCAGGTCGAGAACGGCGCCGACATGCTCGACGTCAACGCCGGCATCCCGCTGGTCGACGAGGCGGAGCTGCTGGCTTCGATGCTGAAGACGGTCCAGGCCGCGGCCGACGTGCCGATCTGCATCGACTCCTCGGTGATCGAGGCTTTGGAGGCCGGGTTGTCCGCGTACGAGGGCCGGGCACTGGTCAACTCGGTGACCGCCGAGGATGACCGGCTGACGGAGATCCTGCCGTTGGTGGCGCGCCACGACGCGGCGGTGATCGGCCTGGCCAACGACGAGACCGGCATCCCCGAGACGCCGGCCGAGCGCCTCGAGTGCGCCCGCAAGATCGTCTCCGCGGCGGCGGATCACGGGATCGCCGCTCACGACGTGGTTATCGATCCTCTGGCCATGACCGTCGGTGCCGATCCGGAGGCGGTCCGGACCACTCTGATCACGATCCGTCTTATCCGCGAGCAGCTCGGGGTCAACATGTGCCTGGGCGCCTCCAACGTGTCGTTCGGGCTCCCGGACCGGCATGCGCTGAACGCGGCGTTCCTGCCTATGGCGATGGCGGCCGGATTGACCAGCGCGATCATGTCGACCGCGCGACCGGTCGTGGATGCGGTGCGGGCAGGCGATCTCTTGCTCGGCCACGACGAGTGGGGCGCGAACTGGATCGCCGCCCACCGGGCGCGGCAGGCGATGGTGGCGCAGGGAGCCCCCGTGCCGTGAGCGGTGTGTCGCCACAGCGCCGCAGGCTCTCGCTCGCCGGCGACGAGGCGGCGGTGCCGGCGCCCGACGACGGGGCGGCGGTGCCGGCGCCCGACGACGGAGCGGGGCGGGTCCGGCTGCGCTTCCTGCCCGAGGCGGCCGAGGTCCGCGTTCCCAGCGGAACGCCGGTGTTCGATGCGGCCAGCTGGAACGGGATCGCGATCGACTCCACGTGCGGGGGGCACGGGACGTGCAAGAAGTGTCGGGTGCGGGTCGTCTCCGGCGACGTGCCGGTCGGTCCTTTGGATCCGCGGGCGTTCACCACGGATGAGCTGCGGGAGGGGTGGCGGCTGGCGTGTCGCGCCCCGGCCCGCGGCGATCTCGTGGTCGAGGTGCCGCCGCTTCAGACACGGCCCAAGGCTGCGCTGGCCGGCGTCGGTCGCCACGTCATCCTGCGCCCGGCCGTGCAGAAGCGCCACCTCGTGCTCCAGGAACCGTCGATGGAGGACCAGCGCTCGGATCTCCAGCGCGTGCTCGACGCGCTGGATGACCTCGAGCCGCACGCATCGATCGAGGTTCTGCGGTCTCTGGGTGGTGTCCTGCGCGGCTCGGGGTTCGATGTCACGGCCGTGGTGGCCGACCAGGAGTTGATCGATGTCGAGCCGGGCGACACCACGTCCCGTCGATTTGCCATCGCCTTCGACCTCGGCACCACGACGGTGGTGGCAACGCTGCTCGACCTGGAGAGCGGGCAGCCCATAGCCGTGCGCTCGCTGCTGAACCGCCAGCAGCCGTTCGGCGCCGACGTGATCACGCGGATCTCGGCCACGATGATGGATTCGGAGGCGCTCGGCGCCCTGCGCACACGCGTGCACGACACGCTCTCGGAATTGGTTCGTGAGCTGTGCGCGGATGGGGCAATCGACCCGCGCGAGGTGTACGAGATCACCGTGTGCGGCAACGTGACGATGATGCACCTCGCGCTGGGGATCGACCCAGAGCCGCTGTCGATGGCGCCGTTCGTCGTCTAGGCGCATACGTTTGGCGAGGTGCGCGCGCGGGACTTCGGTCTTTCCGTGCATCCGCGGGCGCCCGCGTTCGTGTTCCCGTCGCTCGGCGCCTACGTGGGGGGCGACATCGTGGCCGGGATGCTGGCCACCGGACTGACCCGCGACCGGCGGCTGCGGCTGTTCATCGACGTGGGGACGAACAGCGAGATCGCGCTCGGCTCGCACGAGCGGGTGCTGGCCACCGCCGCGCCGGCAGGCCCGGCGTTCGAGGCAGCGCAGATCAGGTGCGGGATGCGGGCGGCCCCGGGCGCAGTCGAAGGGGTCAAGGTGTCGGCTTCCTCGGGCACCGTCGATCTCGACGTGATCGGGGACGAGGCGCCGGCGGGCATCTGCGGGTCGGGTTTGGTCGATGCGGTGGCGGAGCTCGTGCACTGCGGTCTGCTCGACCACTCGGGGCGGTTCATCCGCGATGAGGATGCGCACCGCGTGTTCCCGGAGCTGGCCGATCGCCTGACCAGGATCGGCGAGGAGCGTGTGTTCGTGTTGCACTGGCGGGACTCGGGGAAGCCCGAGCGTTCGGTCTTCCTGTCCCAGCGCGACGTGCGCGAGCTCCAGTTCGCCAAGGCCTCGATCGCCACCGGGTGGAGCATTCTGATGGGCTCGCTCGGCGTCGCGCCCGAGGACGTGAGCCAGGTTCTCCTCGCCGGCAGCTTCGGGGCGTACCTGACGCCGCTGAGCGCCGTGCGGATCGGGCTGGTTCCCCCGATCGCGCTGCCGCGGATCGTGTCTGCCGGCAACGTGGCCGGCGAGGGAGCCAAGATCGCCGCGCTCTCGGTGCGCGAGCGGGCCGAGGCGCATTCGATTCTGCGCGAGGTCGAGTACGTCGAGCTGTCGGGACGGGCGGACTTCAACGACATGTTCGTCGACCAGCTGGCGTTCCCGGGATGAAGACGGTGGTCGCATGCGGGGCGCTGGCGCTCGATGTACGGGGGATCGCCCGGCGACGGGGATGGGATCTGAAGGTCATCCCGGTGTCGGCGCTGCTGCACAACCATCCGCACCGGATCGACGCCGCGGTCGCCGCGCTCTGTGCCGATCACGACATCGTGGCCGTCGCGTACGGGGACTGCGGGACGCGCGGCGCGCTCGACGGGTTTCCGCGCCTCGAAGGCGAGCACTGCTACGACGTATTTGCGCGCGCCGAGGTGCGCGCCGCGCTCGACGAGGAGCCGGGCACATACTTCCTCACCGACTTCCTCGCCCGGACGTTCGAGCACACGGTGTGGCGAGAGCTCGGGCTGGAGCGTTACCCGGAGCTGCGCGAGGACTACTTCCGCCACTACACGCGCGTGATGTGGCTGGCGCAGCGTCCCACGCCGGCCACCCAGGCCGCCGCCTCGCGCGCCGCCGGCCGGCTGGGGCTGCCGCTGGTCGTCCGCGAGGTGGGCGTCGACGGTCTCGAGCGCGACCTCGAACGCCTGCTCGCCTCGACCCCGGCCGTCACGCCCGCAGCGCGCTGAGCACAGCGACGCCGGCGAGCATCGTGCACACGCCGAACGTTCGCTTGCGGGCGCCGAAGCCGCCCGAGATCGCGATCACGTGCTAGCCGTCGATCGCCTCTGAGAGCAACGTTGCCACGTCGGCCACGCGCAGGTTCGCGCCGGCGCCCTGCACGCCGTCGTCGAGCATCACCGTGCAGAACGGGCAGGCCACGGCAAGCGTGCCGGCGCCGGTGGCGGCGGCCTCGCGTACCCGTTCCTCGTTGATCGGCTTGGCCCGCTCCTCCATCCACATGTGCGCGCCCCCCGCGCCGCAGCAGAACGTCTGCTTGCGGGAGCGGCGCATCTCCACGGCTTCGCCGACCGCGGACACGATTTGACGCGGCGCCTCGAGCACGTCGTTGTGGCGGGCCAGGTAACAGGAGTCGTGATAGGTGATCTGCTCGGTGGCCGCGTGGTCTGGTTTGATGCGCCCGTCCCGGACAAGTGTCGAGAGCAGTTCGGAGTGGTGGATGACCTCGTAGTTGCCGCCGAAGTCGGGGTACTCGTTGGCCAGCGTGTTGAAGCAGTGCGGGCAGCCCGTGACGATCTTGGTGATCCCGGCTTGGTTGAGGGTCTCGACGTTCTGCTCGGCGAAGGCCTGGAACACGTACTCGTTGCCGATGCGTCGTGCGGGATC